>CANJSR010000300.1 GCA_947476855.1 Acetobacteraceae bacterium | reverse complement strand
CCTGCCAGGCGCGCGCGCAGGCCAAGCCTGTTCGGCCGGGTGGTGCGCGGCCTGTTGGGCGCGCTGTTCGGGATCACCGCCCTCCTCGCGGTCGTGGGCGGCGTGGGCGGGTGGATGGCCTACCAGCATTTCAGTGCCGGCCTGCCCGACGTCGAAGGCCTGCGGAACTACCAGCCCCCGGTCATGAGCCGCGTCTATGCCGGCGACGGGCGACTGCTGTCGGAACTCGCGACCGAACGGCGCATCTTCGTCCCCATCGAGTCGATCCCCGAACTGGTGCGCCGGGCGTTCCTGTCGGCCGAGGACCAGAACTTCTGGACCCATCGCGGCGTCGATCCGCTGGCCATTGCGCGCGCCGCCCTGGCGAACGCGATGAACGCCGGCCAGGGCAAGCGGCCCGTCGGCGCGTCCACCATCACCCAGCAGGTGGCAAAGAACATGCTGCTGGACAATGAACTGTCATTCGCCCGCAAGGCGCGGGAGGCGATCCTGGCGCTTCGGATCGAGGAGAATCTGTCGAAGGACCGCATCCTCGAACTGTATCTGAACGAGATCTACCTGGGCCTGAGCGCCTATGGGGTCGCCGCCGCCGGCCAGGCCTATTTCAACAAACCCCTGGAGGAACTGAACCTCCAGGAGGCCGCCTTCCTCGCCGCCTTGCCGAAGGCGCCCAACAACTACAACCCGTTCCGCTTCCCCGATGCCGCCAAGGCGCGCCGGGACTGGGTGCTGGACCGGATGGCCGAGGACCGCGCGATCACGACCGCCCAGGCCACGGCGGCCAAGGCCGAACCGATCACCCCGCATGAATTCCGCCGCCCGCCGCCGATCCCGGCCGGGGAGTGGTATGCCGAGGAAGTGCGCCGCACCCTGATCGCCGATTTCGGCCAGCAGGTCGCGACCCAGGGCGGGCTGATGGTCCGCACCAGCCTGGATCCCGTGCTCCAGCTTGCCGCCGAACGCGCGTTGCGGGATGGCCTGACATCCTACGATCGCCGCCACGGCGGCTGGCGCGGCCCCGTTGCCAAGGGCGTCGCCGTGGGTGAGCGGGAGTGGCCGACCGCCCTGCCCCAGACCGCCCGCCCCGCCGGCATGCCCTCCGACTGGCGTGTCGCCGTCGTCCTGAGCGTGGCTGATGCCCAGGCACGGGTCGGCTGGCTGGAAGCCGGCACCCCCAAGACCGCTCCCCTCGCCCTCTCCGACCACACTTGGGCTCGGCCTGTCCGCGATGGCAAGCCCGGGGCCGCACCCAAGCGCATGCAGGACATCGTCCAGGCCGGCGATGTGGTGATGATCGACCCGAAGGGCGTGCCCGCCGCCGCCGCCCCCGCCGCGCCCGCCGCCCGTGGCAGGCCCGTCGCGACACCCGCCGCCGAACCGGCCCAGCCGCGCGTGGCCCTGCGGCAAATACCGCTGGTCCAGGGCGCGCTGGTGTCCATCGAACCCATGACCGGCCGCGTGATCGCCATGGTCGGCGGATGGAGCTTCGAGCAGAGCCAGTTCAACCGCGCGACGCAGGCCCAGCGCCAGCCAGGCTCCAGCTTCAAGCCGATCGTCTATCTGACCGCGCTCGAAAAGGGCCTGTCGCCGAGCCAGAGATTTCTGGATGCGCCGATTGTTGTGGATACCGGGGCGGGACGGTGGCGGCCGGGGAACTACGAGGGTTCCTTCAGCGGCCCGATCCCGATGCGGAACGCGCTGGAGAAGTCCCTGAACCTGGTCACGCTGCGGATTGCCCAGCAGGTCGGCATGCAGGCCGTCGCCGATACGGCGATCGCGTTCCACCTGGTCGATTCCATGCCACGCGTCCTGCCGGCAGCCCTGGGCGCGGTCGAGACGACCGTGATGCGAGAGGCCGGGGCCTATGCCGCTCTGGCAGCCGGCGGGCGGGAAGTGATTCCGACGCTGATCGACAGCGTGCAGGACCGCAACGGCCACGTGGTCTGGCGGGCACCGTCCCTCGGCTGTCCGGCCTGCGACGATGCGGGCCGAGGTCCGACGCTGGAGGACAACCGCAAGCAGATCGCCGATCCGGCCAGCGTGTTCCAGCTTGTGACCATGATGCAGGGCGCGGTCGCGCGCGGCACCGGCACGCGCGCGGCCCAGGGCCTGGGGCGGCCGATCGCGGGCAAGACCGGCACAACGCAGGATTTCTCCGATGTCTGGTTCTCGGGCTTCACGCCCGACCTGGTGACCACGGTCTGGGTCGGCTTCGACTCGCCGACGTCGCTGGGGAACAATGAAACCGGCGGCTCGGTCGCCGCGCCGATCTTCCGCGACTTCATGGCGGTGGCCCTGAAGGACCGCCCTGTCCTGCAATTCCCGCAGCCCGAGGGCGTCGTGATGTCCAGTTGGGAAAGTGCTACCGGCACCGTGACCGACGCCTTCAAACCGAACCAGCCTCCCGGCGGGTCGTCTGGTTCGATGGGCGGCGGCAGTGGCGCCGTGATGTCCGACACGCCTGGCGCCGGTGGCACGGTGCATGGCGGAGTCGACACGACGCTGCCCGGCCTGTATTGACCCGCCCCGATCATTGACCGGCAAAGACCATGTCCGCTGAATCCGACGCCCTCAACGAACAGATCAAGCAGTCCGTCGCGCTGCTGAGGAGGCATCTTTGACTGGGATGTCGCCGAAGCCCGCCTCGCGGAACTGAATCACCGCTCGGAAGACCCCGCGCTGTGGAATGACGCCGCCGCCGCGCAGAAGCTGATGCGTGAGCGGAACCAGATTGCCTCCCAGATGGATGGGGTGCGCAAGATGGAAGCCGACGTCGCCGATGCGATGGAACTGATCGAACTCGCGGAAGCCGATAACGACGCGTCGATGGTCGCGGATGCGCTGGCATCCTTGCGCGCCATCGCCGAGGAAGCCAAGCGGCGGGAGATCGAAAGCCTGCTGTCGGGTGAAGCCGATGGCAATGACTGCTTCATCGAACTGAACGCCGGCGCGGGCGGGACCGAGGCGCAGGACTGGGCGGAGATGCTGATGCGCATGTATATGCGCTGGGCCGAGCGGCACGATTATAAGGTGCAGTTGCTGGACCAGAGCGAGGGCGAGCAGGCCGGCATCAAGTCCGCGACTCTCCAGATCACCGGCCCCAACGCCTATGGCTGGCTGAAGACCGAGGCTGGCGTCCATCGCCTGGTCCGCATCAGCCCGTTCGATTCCAACGCGCGCCGGCAAACCAGCTTCGCGTCGGTCTATGTGTCTCCGGTCGTCGATGACAATATCGAGATCGAGATCAATCCGGCCGACCTGAAGGTGGATACGTTCCGTGCATCAGGTGCCGGTGGGCAGCACGTCAACAAGACGGAAAGCGCGATCCGGATCACGCATGTGCCGTCCGGGATCATCGTCGCCTGCCAGACCGACCGCAGCCAGCATCGCAACCGGGCGCAGGCGATGGATATGCTGAAGTCCCGTCTGTACGAGCAGGAGTTGCAGAAGCGGGAAGCCGCCTCGGCCGCGGTTGAGGATGCGAAGACCGATATCGGCTGGGGGCATCAGATTCGGAACTATGTCCTGGCGCCGTACCAGTTGGTGAAGGACCTGCGGACAGGGATGGAAAAGGGCAATCCCGACGCGGTGCTGGATGGCGGGCTGGATGACTTCATGGCGGCCGCGCTGGCGGCGCGTGCGGGCACCACGCGGTCGGAAGCGAGCGCCCAGGCGCGTTAATCGTTCGTTGGGGTTTGTCGTGTAATTCCAGTCGCCTCTATCGGCGACTGGAATGCGCGCAGGGTTGGTGTGGCGGCTGCGCGCGAACCAATCATCATGCGCGATCTGTGTCATGTTACCCGTTTTGCCCTGCATGCCCTGGTTGGGGTCGGCCTGTTTCTGGTGATTGGGCTTGCGGTACTACTACTGCATGTATTCACCGGCTTGATTAAATACAGTGGTGTTTCGAAGCCGGGGGTTCACACATTTCGAAGTCTGGAGGCTCTGCTTTTCGCTTCCGACGTGGTGTGCATGGTGCTATTTATTGGGAGAGAGACATTCCTGTTCATTCGGGAAATCATTCGTCCCCGCCCCGGAGGTAACCATGGCCTCACGATCTGACACGATGTCGACGGCATGGGTCGCGCAGGAAGTCCGAGCGGCTACGCGGGCCTGCTTCGCTCCGGTCATATTCGTTGCCCGCCTGATCGCTCGGCTGTTCGGCGGCCGGCCTGGGGATGGGCGCAAGCGGCCGTTCTGATCCGTCAGAACCGTTCCTCGCCTTCCTGGCGGACCGGATCGGGAAAGTCCCGGTACAGCGCGAACGTCGCGTTCTTCACCAGCGAATTGACCCCGAAATGATACCCCTCCACCGGTTCCGCCCGTGACGCCACGTGGCCGAAGGCGGCGTCGAGTTGCGCCAGGTCCCGGACCTCGATCATCAGGTGGAATTCGCCGATATGCGACGGACCGAGGCCCAGCTTCCGCCGGGTCAGGCGCCAGGCGGTGATCAGGTCGCGTTCGCGCAGGTGATCCATGTAGGTCGCCAGGCGAGTCCGGAACTCCGTATCCCGGATGCCGGGGGCCAGGTCGCACCAGACGTGGTAGATGTTCATCCCATCATCCCTTCCTGCCAAAGGCCACGACGGCGGCGATTGGCACCGCGATCCCCGACTCATCCCGATACTGGGCCGCGTTGGCATCGATGGCCGCAATGATGGCGGGCATGGCGGCCTCGGTTTGGCTGGCGATCAGCGCCGCCATCCGCGCGGTCCCACCTTGCAGGGCCGCCACCAGCGACCGTCCATCGGCATGATGCCAGGTCCCGCGCAGCGCTTCCGTGCCGATATCGGCGAACCCAGCCTCGGCCAGCGCGGCGGTGCAGTGGGCGGGTGAGCCAAACCCGCCGCCAGGGGCCGGCGCGTCGGAGGCCGCGGGATTGCCGCACCGTCCCACAGCGTCGAACAGCAGTTTCCAGGCGATGTTCTCAGCCGGTTCAGCCCAGATCGTGAAGGCCAGCCGGCAGCCGGGGCGCAGGACCCGAAACGCCTCCCGCAGCGCCATGATCGGCCGGGGCACGTGGTGGATGCCGAAGTTGGACACCACCGCGTCGAAGGCGCTGTCACCGTAGGGCATCGCCTCCGCGTCGCCCTGGTCGAAGGCCAGGCCGGGATGGCGCTGGCGGGCGACCATCAGCATCCCGGCGGAGAAATCGAGCCCCGTGGCCTCCGCCCCCCGCGCCGCGGCGGCGCCGGTCACGACCCCGGTGCCGGCGCACACATCCAGCACGCGCATCCCGGCCTCGACCCCCGCAGCGTCCAGCAGGGCCGGAACGAATTGGCGGCTGGCATGGGCAAAGGTCGAGTCGTAGCTCAGCGCCGCCTTGTTCCAGCCGGTGCGCTCGAACTCACGCACCGCCTCGGGGTCGAAGGTCATGGGTCAGTAGGTCCGGAAAATCCGGGTGATTTCGGCCGGGTCACTCGTCACCGTCAAGGCTAGCGAGAGCAAAAGCCGAGCCTTCTGGGGGGTGAGGTTGTCGGCGAGGAGGAGGCCGGATTGGGTCAGGCGCGTCGTCGGCGGAACGCGCCCCGACCCGGCGCGGGTGCATTGCATGACGATCACGCCGGCCTTGTGGGCTTCGTGCAGGGCCTCGGTTTCAGCGGGGGAGGTCCCCCCGGGCGCGAACCCGGCCGACACGATCCCCTTGGCCCCCGCCGCCATGAAGGCGCGCACCGCGACACCATCCCCGCCGGCGTAGCCATAGGCGATGTCCACCCGCGGCATCGCGTCCAAGCCCGAGATGTCGAACTCGGTATCTGGCGCGCGCCGGCGCATCGGCTGGCGGTAGAACACGACCGCGTCACCGTCCGCATGACCCAGCACGCCGAAATCGGCGGAGCGGAAGGTTTGCATGCGGGATGTGGAGGTCTTCGTCACCTCCCGCGCGGACTGGATTTCGTCGTTCAGCACGACCAGGACGCCCATGCCGCGCGCCTCGGGGCTGGCGGCGGTGCGGATGGCGTTGACCAGGTTGATACCGGCGTCCGAGGAGATCGAGCTGGACGGCCGTTGCGCGCCCACCACAACGACGGGGACCGGGACCTTCACGGTCAGGTTCAGGAAATAGGCGGTTTCCTCCAGCGTCGCGGTGCCGTGGCCGATGACGATGCCGGCCAGGTCCGGGTGGTCGGCGACAAGCTGCTGGCACAGTGCCGCCAAGGCCTTCCAGTCGGCAAAGGCGATCGCGGTGGAGGCGACGTTGCGGTACCGCACCGGGATCACATCGGCGACCAGCGCGGTTTCCGGCCATTTGGCCAGGATCTGGTCGGCATGCATCACGTTGCCGGCGGCACCGTAGTCGTAGATGTCCAGGGGGCCACGGCCGAGCGATGCCATGGTACCGCCGGTTCCGATGAAGGCGACTTTGGGGAGGGGCATGGG
>CANJSR010000299.1 GCA_947476855.1 Acetobacteraceae bacterium | reverse complement strand
TCAGCCAGGCCCTTTTGGACGGCCTGTTCCTGGATCTGCTGCGCGACCTTTTTCTCAAAACCAGAATGAACGTGAAGCACGTACCAACGAGCGGCCATGGGTTTCCGTCACTCCGTCAACGATCAATTTGCAGGATCAGGCGGGTCAGTTGAGACACCACGCTGTCCGTCGCAAAGAAGAAAATGGCCGTGCAAAGCGCCAGGGCAAACACCATCGCGGTCGCGGTCAGGGTCTCACGGCGTGTGGGCCATGTGATCCTTGAGACTTCGGCCCGCACTTCAGCAACGTACCGCCCAGGCGACATAACAGACTGCTCACTGGTTTCAAGGTTGCGGGGTTTCCACCGCGCGATGGCAGGGGTGAAGGGTCTCGAACCCCTAACCTCCGGTTTTGGAGACCGGCGCTCTAGCCAATTGAGCTACACCCCTCCAGAAGCGGCCGGCGGCAGACGCGCCGCGACCGACCCCGTCGTCGAGAGGGTCCCGTTAACGTGGGGCGGTTAGGTGTGTCAAGGCCTTGAGACGCATCGGAGCGTCTCAACCCCCGATCACCCCGCCATCATTCTTCGTGATCACCACCACGGCCGACCGTGGCGGCATCCCGTCCTGGAAGTCCGGCCAGCGGGTTGTGGGTGCATCGAAGCTCGTCCCCCGGTCGTCGCCGGCCGGGTGCTGCACCGCGAGGAAGAACGTCCGGCTGTCTGGCGTGAAGGCAGGTCCGCAGACCTCGGCCCCGGTCGGCGCGCGGAAGAACCGGCGGGGAATCGCCCGCCCCGGCCCCTCGGTATCCGCGGCCCAGACGCCGTCGCCGATTCCCAGGCGCTGCTGCACGCCCCCCTGGTCGCTCGCGATCCAGATGCGTCCCTGTCCATCGAACGCCACGTTGTCGGGGCAGGCGAGCCACCCGGACGCCGACACCGGCCCGCCGTACCGCGCCTGGTGCTCCGCGTTCCCCGGATCGCCGGCGAGCAGGAAGATATCCCACGCGAACCGGTCCGCCCCATGATCCGCCCGCCCGTCCACATTGGGGGCCATCAGCTCCAGGATATGGCCATAGGTGTTCCGGGGGCGCGGGTTGGCCTTGTCCGCCTGCGTCCGCTCCCGGTTGTTCGACAGGACGACATAGACCTTGCCGTTGACGCGGTTGGTCTCCACGTCCTCCGGCCGGTCCATCGGCGTGGCCTTCACCAAATCCGCCGCCCGCCGCGTCTCGATCACCACATCCGCCTGGCTTTGGAACCCGTTGGCGGGGGTCAGCGGACCTTCCCCGAACACCAGCCGTTCCCACACCAGGGTCCCGTCATCCAGGAACCGGGCGACCGAGAGAGTCCCGTGGTCCAGCAAATCCCGATTGGCGGCGCGATCGGCGGGGTTGAACCGGTCGCGCGTCACGAAGCGGTACAGATACTCATTGGCCTGATCATCACCGGAATACAGGACCACGCGCCCGTCGGCGGACAGGGTGGTGTCCGCCCCCTCGTGCTTGAAGCGCCCCAGCGCCGTCCGCTTGACGGGGACCGAGGCCGGGTCGCGCGGGTCGATTTCCACGATCCAGCCGAAGCGGTTGGGCTCGTGCGGTTCCTTTGCCAGGTCGAACCGGTCATGGAACCGCCCCCAGCCCTGGCGGTAGTTGCCCTTCAGGCCGATCCGCGCGTGGTTGGCCGCCTCGGGGCCTGTCGTGGCGGGTCCCATGAAGGTGAAGTCGAAATTCTCCTCGGCCGTCAGGACCGTGCCCCAGGGCGTCGTCCCACCCGCGCAGTTCGCCAGCGTCCCCCGCGCCTGTGTCCCGGTCGGGTCGTATCCCGTCCGCATCCGCTGGTGCCCCGCGGCCGGGCCGGCGATCCGAATCGGTGTCTCGGCCGTGACGCGCCGGTTGAGCGGCCCCCGCACGATCGTCCAATCCCCCGCCTGCCGCCGGATTTCGACCAGGGAGCCGCCGACGGCCCGCATCTCGATCTCTACCTGTTCCCGCGTCACCTGGTCCTGGCTGGTCTGTTCGGTCAGGCCCGGGAACATCATATGGGCCTGCGGGTATTCGTGGTTCAGCCACAGCAGGCCGTGATCCGAGCCGGTCGACCCGAAGGGCAGGGGCAGGAAGACCAGGAAATCATTGTTGGTGCCGAACTGCCCGGCTTGGGCGGCGGCGGTCTGGCGGGCCGGATCGAAGGCGGGGGCGTCGGGCAGGATCGGGTCGCCCCATCGGATCAGCACCTTGGCCGTGTAGCCCTCCGCCACCGCGTGGTCGGGGCGGACGCCCGGCGCGGTTTCCGGGAAGGTCAGGGACGACGCGCCGGATGCCAGCACGGCCCGACCGGGCAGTGCCGCCCCCAAGGCCCCACCCAGCAACCCGCGCATCACGTCCCGACGTGCCAGCCGAACCGCCATGATCGCGGCGAAGGGGCGTTCGGGGGACGCGTTCACCGGGGCGTCGTCCTGGTCGGAAGGCTGTGGCATGGTTGGTTCCTCTCCGAAGGCTGACCCCGGGGCCGAGATGACCGCTTGATCCCGCCGGGGGGCAATGGTTTATCAACCGTCATTCCCGTTGATCGCAAGGATGGACGATGCCCCGCGCCACCGTGACTCAATGCGCGGTCCTCGTCGGCGGCCTTGGCACCCGCCTCGGCTCGTTGACCGCCCATACGCCCAAGCCGATGCTGCCCTGCGGCGACCGTCCCTTCCTGGGCTGGCTGCTGCGGGAGTTCGTGCGCTTCGGCGTCACCGACTTCCTGCTGCTGACCGGCCACCTGTCGGCGGTCGTGGAGCAGGCCGCCGCCACCATCCAGTCCATGCTGCCCCGCGGCGCCACCGTCAGCCTGTCGGAGGAGCCGATCCGCGCCGGCACGGGCGGCGCCGTCTACCACGCGCGGGACCGGCTGGACCGGCGCTTCCTCCTCTGCAACGGCGACTCCCTCTTTGACGGCAACCTCGCTCGGCTGCTCTCGGATTCCGTGGCCGACGGGGATGATGTCACGGGGCGGATGATGCTGCGCCGGCTGGACGACGCGTCCCGCTATGGCGTCGTGGCGCTGGAGGGGGATCGGGTCACCGATTTCCTGGAACGCCCGCCGCCGAACACCGCCGGCACCATCAACGCCGGCGTCTATCTGTTCAACCGCCGGCTGATCGACGCGCTGTCCCCCGCGTGCTCCCTGGAAGCGGAGGTCATGCCCCGGCTGGCGCGCGCCGGCGCCCTGCGCGGCACGGTGTCCGAGGGGTATTTCCGCGATATCGGCGTGCCGGAGGACTTCGATCGTTCCCAGACTGAAATACCGACCGTGCTGCGGCGGCGTGCTTTGTTTCTCGATCGAGATGGCGTTATCAATATCGACCATGGCTATGTCGGGTCCCGCGACCGGTTCGATTGGGTCGATGGCGCGCGGGAGGCGATCGTTCACGCCACCCGGGCCGGGCGGCATGTCTTCATCGTAACAAACCAGTCCGGCGTCGCGCGCGGTAAGTATGATGAATCGGCCGTCCGGGACCTGCTGGACTGGATCGGGGATGAGGTCCGGGTCATGGGCGGCACGGTCGATGACGTCCGCTATTGCCCGTTCCACCCCGATGCCTCGGTGCAGGCCTATCGCGCGCTGAGCGACTGGCGGAAGCCCGCGCCGGGCATGCTGCTGGATCTGATCCGGGCGTGGGAGCTTGATCCCGCGCGGTGCCTGATGATCGGTGACCAGGACACCGACCTGCGCGCCGCGGCCGCCGCCGGGGTGCCGGCCCGGTTGTTCGGCGGGGGGAATTTGCTGGACGTGGTGCGGCCGTTGATCGAGGCCTAAGGGTCTGAACGCCTTGCCAATGGTGGGGCGAATTGCGGCGCGGTGTCCCAGGGGAACAGGATCCAGGTGTCCTGTGGCACCTCGGTGACGAAGGTGTCGACCAGGGGCTTTCCGGCGGGCTTGGCATAGACACAGGCGAAGTGCGCCTTGGGCAGCAACGCGCGGGCCACGCGGGCGGTCGTGCCGGTATCCACCAGGTCGTCGATCAGCAGGAATCCCGTGCCATCACCCGCCGCGGTGGGAGCTTTGGCGATGGTGGGCTGGCCGATCGCCTGGTCCTGGTAGGTGATGATTGAAACCGTTTCGATCAGCCGGATTTCGAGTTCCCGGGCGATGATGGCGGCCGGGATCAGACCGCCGCGAGTCACGGCGACGATACCTGTAAAGTTTTCCGACTCCATTAGCCGAGCGGAGAGGGCGCGGGTGTCCTGGTGAAGTTGGTCCCAGGTGATGGTGACATAGCGTCTGGTCATGCCTGGCCGCATAGCGCGGCCGCGGCGATCGCACAACGCATCTTGATTCGGTCGGGAAATGGGGCTGTTTCACGGCGGATGTCTCCCGCCAGGGGTCTGGAAAGCCCGAGGGCCGGTGGTTTGGCTCGGCCATCGCGCGCGCCGCCGGATAGGGCGGCGGCGCCGGGGCGGCGTGGAGGACGCCCCTGTCGCCCGGTCGCTTGGCGGGAGGTTGTGAGGGAGATGTATGAATCGCGGGGAGGGGTACGGGTCATCTGTAAAGCTGGGTTTACATTTCTGTGTCCCGCCGGGAGTTGTGACTTTTTTAACCATCTGATTTAACGTAGTATTTTCTTTTGGCATGGGGTTTGCTACTGACGGTTACGAGGGCTTCTCGCGGCCATGTTCAGCGATCGAGGAGGGTAGTTATGGGTTTCAGTCAGGTGCTCAGAACGGCGGTTATCGGCGCCGCGGTAGCGGTCGCGGGCGTTTCAAGCGCCAATGCCGCATTGATCAGCTACTCCGTCTCTGCGACGACCGGCCCAGGACTGATAAATGTCGGTTCGCTCCCTGGCACGTTGGATATCGAAAAATTCAACACATCCCTCGGCACGCTCAGCAGTGCCGTGATGACGCTTTCGATGACCAGTCTTGGGACGGCGACAGCCTTCAATGCCAGTGGCGCGACCCGGACACTGTCTAGCATCTCGTCCGCGACCACCATCACGGTTGGACTGGACGTCCCGGCGCTTGTTTTGTCGGCGTTGGCAACGGTGAATGTGTCGTCCGGCCTTCCGACGAACCTTATCAATGGTGCGTCGTTGCCATTTACTGGTTTGGCAGGGTCAGACTCGACGACGCTGACCTTGGACGCGCTGCAAAGGGCGGCATTGTCCGGCGTAGGCATTCAGACCATCTCGCTGGATCTCGATGCATCATCGTCCGCGAGCGGCACGTCGTCGGGCGGCGGGAATTCCAACCTGTTCTTCTACAGCGGTGACGCCGACGCGCTGGTCAATCTGTCCATCGAGTACACCTACAATACGGACGTGCCGGAGCCTGCGACGGCGATGATCCTAGCCGCATCACTGGTTGGTCTTGGAGTTGTGCGCCGCCGTAGGCGTTCATAGCTTCTATTGGCTACCAGTCCCTCCCTGGTCGCTTAAAACCGCCGATCCGTTTGGGTCGGCGGTTTTACGCTATGGTGCGTTTGATTGCCACGCGCGAGAGCGGAGGCAAGCCAGGGAAGTTTCGGCGACCGTAGACCGCAATGCGGCTCAGACTGGCTAGAACAGCCGCCCGCCATCCGGAACCCGGAAATCCGGCTTGATCAGCACCACCGCCCCATCCTCATCCGGCATGCCCAGGGTCAGCACCTCGCTCATGAACGGCCCGATCTGCCGCGGCGGAAAATTCACCACCGCGCAGACCTGACGCCCGATCAACTGGTCCGGTTTGTAGTGAACCGTCAGTTGCGCGGATGACTTCTTCACCCCGATCTCCCCCCCGAAATCGATCGTCAGCTTGATCGCGGGCTTGCGCGCCTCCGGGAACGGCTGGGCGTCGATCACCGTGCCCACGCGGATATCCACCGCTTCGAAGTCGGCATAGGTGATGGTGTCGGTCATCGTGCCCTCCTGTTGGCAGTACCCCTCATGCAGGGGACGGCCCGTGCAACATATCACCGCGCGCATGGCGGTCCTACCAAGCCGAACCGGCAGCCGGCGATTGCCTCGGCCACCCCATCGGCGGTATAGAACGAACCATAAACACCAAGCCGAGGCCTCGCCGGAAAAATACCCCCCGAAAGACCCCATGCACCGTGAGCGGGCAAAAATGCATGCGGCAAGACCCCATGCACCGTGAGAACCGGGCCAGCCGCCCCGACGCCCGATTGCCAACCCGTCCCCCGCCCGTCAGTTTATCAGGAGAACAAACCGCCACCGCAGGGGACGTCCATGCGCGATTACCATTTTCCCGGCCGCAGCCCGGTCTATTCAACCCATGGCATGGCCGCCACCTCGATGCCCGCCGCCACGCTGACCGCGCTCGATGTCCTGCGCGCCGGCGGTAATGCGCTGGATGCCGCCATCGCCGCCTGCGCGGTCCTGTGCGTGATTGAGCCGCAATCGACCGGCATCGGCGGCGACTGCTTC
>CANJSR010000298.1 GCA_947476855.1 Acetobacteraceae bacterium | reverse complement strand
TGATCCTGTACGCGGAACACGAATTCAACGCCTCGACCTTCACCTGCCGCGTCGTGGCGGGCACGGGTGCGGACATGTATTCGGCGATCACCGCGGGCATCGGCGCGCTGCGCGGGCCGAAGCATGGCGGCGCGAATGAGGTTTCGTTCGAAATTCAGAACCGCTACGCGAGCGCCGATGAAGCCGAAGCCGATATCCGCAAGCGCATCGCGAACAAGGAAGTCGTGATCGGCTTCGGCCACGCGGTCTACACGATCTCCGACCCGCGCAACGCCGTGATCAAGGAAGTCGCGCGCCGTCTGTCGGCGGATGCGGGCTCCATGCGGCTCTACGATATCGCCGATCGCATCGAGGCGACGATGTTGGACGCGAAGACGATGTTCGCGAACCTCGATTGGTTCAGCGCCATCTCCTATCACATGATGGGCGTGCCCACGGCGATGTTCACGCCGCTGTTCGTGATCGCGCGCACCTCCGGCTGGGCCGCGCATGTCATGGAACAACGTGTCGACAACAAGCTGATTCGCCCGACGGCCAATTACATTGGCCCCGAGGATCGCGAATTCGTGCCGATCGAAAAGCGCGGCTGAGCCAGCACTTCGGATCATCCGTCATGAACCGCCGCGGCAGCGATGCCGCGGCGGTTCTGTTTTTGCAACAGCACACTGGTCATGTTTTTTTGTCGTTGGCGCGTAAATCCAATTCCTTTTCATTGACAGGCGACCATTGAAGAAGGGATAGCGAATCTGGCGATCGTGAATCGAGTCGCGCACAACCGAACATCAAGGACGGTCAATGGACCGCTGCCTCGTTCAGACGCAGTACAGGCGATCAGACGGAACAACACCCGGCCCGATCCCGCCACGTCCGACAAACGCCGGGAACCCGCAAGGACCGGCCGTCTCTGTATCGTTTCGTGCTCGGCCTGACCGGATCCCCGACACCGTCACACCCTGGGCCATGGCGCACGCTTCGGTTTTCCCAGCCCTTGCCTTCGCCTTTCCGCGATCAACCGCCCGACCATGCCGCCGCATCCCGCGACCGTTCCGGGCACGATGCGTTCCATCCAGCCGACAGCCGGTTCTTGTTGCAGGACCGCAAGAATTAGGAGACTCAACTGGTGAGCATTGACGACGAAGACCGGGACGCCACAAGCGCCCAGCCCCTCGCGATGAAGGCAGGCGCGCGCAAGTCGGCGGCCAAGAAGACCGCGACCCGCAAGCCGGCCGCGAAGAAGGCTGCCGCCGGGAAGGCAGCCTCCAGCAAGAAAGCCGCGCCGAAGAAGGCCGCCGCCAAGACCGCCAGCCGCAAGGCACCCGCGAAGAAGGCCGCGGCCCGCAAGGGAACCGCCAAGGCAGCCCCCGGCAAGAAAGCCGCCGCGAAGGCAACCGGCACGCGCAAGGCCGCGCCGAAGAAGGCCGGACGCAAGACAACCGCGAAAGCCACCTCGCCCCGCAAGGCCGCCGGCAAGACGGTTGCCCGCAAGTCCACCGCCAAGGCCGCGCCGGCGAGGAAGACGGGCGCGCCAAAGTCCGCCGCTCGCAAGACGGCAACGGCGAAGGCCCCCGCGCGCAAGGCCGTGGCCAAGGCGCCGGCCCGCAAGGCCAGCGTGAAGAAAGCCGCCGCGCCAGCGAAGAAGGCAGCGCCGCGTCCCCGCAAGGCCGCCGCACCCGTCGCCCCGCCGACGACGCCCGATACCGATACCGCGCAGTAATCGCCGACTGTCCCCGCCGGCCTGGTTGGATCGCCACCGATCCAATCAGGCCGGCGGGACAATATCTGCCTGAAACGATCCCCCCGCGGGCGACAGGGGAAAGGCACCCACCCTCCTTTCCCCCGGCGGCAACCGGCCCCATACTATGGGAATGGTGGCCTTATCCGTTCTCGACCTCTCCCCGATCATCCAGGGCGGCGACGCCGGGATGGCCTTGCGCAACTCGCTCGACCTGGCCCGCCATGTCGAGGGCCTGGGCTTCATCCGATACTGGATGGCGGAACATCACAACCTGCCCGGCATCGCGAGTTCCGCGACCGCCGTCGCGCTCGCCCATGTCGGCGCCGGGACCAGCACGATCCGCCTGGGCGCGGGCGGCATCATGCTGCCGAACCATGCCCCGCTGCTGATCGCGGAGCAGTTTGGCACGCTGGCGGCCCTCCATCCCGGGCGCATCGACCTGGGCCTGGGACGCGCGCCCGGATCGGATGGGATCACGGCACGCGCGATGCGGCGAACACTGCACGCCAGCGGCGATGATTTCCCGAATGATGTCGTTGAACTGATGGGCTATTTCCAGCCCGCCGAACCAGGCCAGCAGGTCGTGGCGATCCCCGGCGCGGGCCTGGATGTGCCGATCTGGATCCTGGGGTCCAGCACGTATGGGGCGCAACTGGCCGCCATGCTGGGGCTGCCCTTCGGCTTCGCCTCCCACTTCGCGCCCGGCATGATGATGGACGCGATCGCGATCTACCGCCAACGCTTCCGCCCTTCGGCGCAGTTGGCAGAACCTTATGTGATGCTCGGCGTCAACGTGATCGCGGCGGAGACGGACCAGGAGGCACGGTATCTCTTCACCTCGGTCCAGCAATCCTTCGTGAATATCCGCAGCGGCCGGCCCAGCCCCCTGCCCCCGCCGGTGGAAGGGTTCGAGGAGGGCCTGGATCGCTATGCCCGCTCGATGATCAACGACGCGCTGTCCTGCGCCATCGTCGGATCACCCGAGACGGTGCGGCAGGGAATGGAAGCCTTCATCGCCCGCACCGGCGCCAGCGAACTGATGGTGACGGCGAACATCTTCGATCACGAGAAACGGAAACGCTCGTTCTCGATCGCCGCCGGCGCGCACGGGGGATTGAAGGCGGCCGCCTGAGGGGGCGTTCGCGCGGGGAGCCACACCACCGTCGTGGTGGCCGAAGGGCCACCATCTACGACTTTCCTCAGTTCACAACAGTGAAGTCGTGGGGGGTGGGCCGGAGCCTGCCCTCTGGCCGGCTTCGCCGGACCCGAGGGCCCACCATCACGAGGAGACACCAGCCCCCCAAAACTACCCCCCGTGACGACGCACGAAATCCAGGATCAACCCCAGCGCCCGCACCGAGTCCGGGGCCGTCGGCGCGTTCGGGATGAAGGCATGCGGCTGGCCGGGGAAGCTGTGGTCTTCGATCGACCCGCCCCGCCGCCGATAGGACGCGGCCAGCTTCGACGCCATGTCGTCAGTCAGGTTGTTGTCGACCGTGCCCTGCATGATCAGCGCGGGAGGCAGCGACACGGCTTCCTCCCGATCCAGGATATGCTGCGGGCTGCCCTCCTCCATCGCCGCCTCCGACGGCCAGAACGCGTTGTGCGCGGCGACCAGCCGGTCATTGCCCTTGCCCTGCATGACGCGATAGCGGGTCAACGGATCGGCCACCGGCCAGCAGACGATGCCGAAGCGCAGCGACGCATCGAACGCCGGCCCCGGCAGCGCGTTGTAACGAGGATCGTCCGGCCGCAGCATCGCCAGCAGCATCATGTGCCCGCCGGACGACGTGCCGAGGCCACCCACCAGCTCGGGCCGAGATCCCAGCTCAACCGCGCGCGACTTCAACCACCGAATCCCCAGGTTCACGTCGGCGATCGTGTCCGGATACCCCGCGACCGGCGGCATCCGGAAGTCGATGGAGGCAACGAGAACCCCGTTGGAAGCCAAGTCCTCGGCGATGCATTTGTTGTTGAACCGGTCGCCGCCGGTCCAGGCCCCGCCATGCACTTCCAGCACCGCGGGAAACGGTCCCGGCCCATCGGGGCGGTAGAGGGTCGCTTGCAGCGGCGTGCCGCCGGCGCGCTGGTATTCGGTATCCTCGGTGCGGAAGCCCATGGCGTCATCTCCTGCCCTTGTCGCGGGGAAGGGTAGCATACACGAACGGTCCGTCCATGATGGGACAGCCAGCGTCCCCGGCCGCAAGTGCGGTCCTGCACCGCCAACAGAGAGTGCCTGGAACCCCGGGGATTGCGATCCGCATTCAGGGTCTGTATCAAAAATTATTCGAATCTGACGCTTCCGAGGAACCCATGGCGGCCGACAACAGCAGCGATGACCGGTTCCGCTCTCTACACTCGATCGTCGTAGTGGGTGTGCTGGCGATATTGGCGCTACTCACGGCCCTATTGAGCGTCGGACGCCTGTCGGGCATGTTCAAATACTTAGCGAAAAGCTACAATGAAGGGTGGTACGCGCTTCATGTAGACACGATCTTAACAGGCCTGCCCTTGTACCCTCCACGGGGTGGTCTTGTGATGAACAACTATCCCCCGCTTTGGTTCTACGTGACTGCCGAGGTTACGAGATGGACCGACGATATCGTGTTCGCGAGCCGGATCATAACGGCGGTCTCATTCGCCCTTATCGGCTTGTTCATTGGCATTTTCGTCCATCGCATAACCCGCGATCGAACCGCGGCCTTGACCGCGTGCCTGATCTTTCTGCTGTCCATGCTCATCGGTTTTCCTTATTCCGTGGGCTTCGGCGATCCTCAGATGCTCGCACATGCGGTTATGTTGGGAGGCTTGGCCTGGCACGCCGGTGCCCCACGAAGTGTACGTCGTGTTTGGATCCTGGCATTCATCATGACGACGGCGCTGTTCATGAAGCACAACCCGGTATCGTTGCCGATGGCGGTCGGCATATCGTTGCTCGTACAAGACAGAAAAATCGGATTGCACTACGTCACGGCCGGTGTCGGCTCGGCGTTGGCCGGTCTTCTCGTATGCTACGCCTTGTTCGGATATCCGTTCGTCGATGGACTGCTATCGGCGCGTCGCTATGGCGCGCGCGCAATCGTCGACCTCTTTTTCGCCAATCTCATGCCGCTTCTGCCCCTGCTGACCCTTGGATGTCTGGGGATAGCCATACGGGCACGGGACGAATGGACAACGCTGATTGTGTCCTACCTGGCATTGGCGACCGCCCTGGGGTTGCTTTGGTCAGGTGGGTCGGGCGTTAGCGCCAACATATTCATCGATGTCGTGATCGGGTGTGCGATGGCAGCGGGCTTGCTCGTAGCCCATGCCGGCGAGGGTTGGACGAAGCCTGTCCGCATCGTCAGAACCTGGTCTGTCTGCGCCATCGCGGTTGCGGTGCTGTGCACGCCCGGGTTGCTGTCCGCCCGATCACTGTTGAATGTCCCGGGGTGGATCGCACACGAGTCCGCCTTGGATGTCAGGACCAGGGCGATTGTTGAGACGATCCACAATCACCCAGGGCGGGTCCTGTGTGAGATGCCAGCAATCTGCTACTGGTCTGGGAAGAAAATCGAGGTCGACCCATTCAACCGCCTGGAGGCGGTGATCGCGGGACGGACCGATAAACAATTGCTGCGACGCATGGTTGAGGAGAGGGCGTTCGCGCTGATCCTGGTGACCCGACATTGGCCCGAGACCATCTATTTTCCCGACATCGTGGAGGCGGTTCAAACCAACTATCGGCCGACGAACGCCAGCGACGATCCCGAATTCATCATCCTCGCTCCGCGGTCGGGGGGCATCTGCCCACCCGACTCTCCAGAGTGCGCTATCAAGTAGCGTCCAGCGTCGGCAGGCGGTAGCGATCCTGAGGATCGTGCCAGCCCTTGAACTCCGGCTTGCGCTTTTCGGCAAAGGCGGAACGGGATTCCATCAGGTCCCCCTTGTCGCCATGGTCGTGCAGCTTCTTCGCGAGGTCCTCGTAATCCTCGGTCACCCGCGGCCGCATCAGGCGCATCATGTGGACCGTGTTGACCCGCGACGCCGGGGGCAGTGTCAGCAGATGTTCCGCCATCGACATCGCGGTCGGCATCAGCTCATCGGGTTCGACCAGGCGGTTGACGAAGCCGATCTCGTAGAAGCGCTCGGACGTGAAGCGGAAGCCGAGCGCCATCTCCATCGCGATGGGGTACGGCAGGTTGGCGATGTGGCCGTGGTTATAGCCACCCAGCAGCCAGCGCTTGGCCTCGGACACTTCAAACAGCGTGTTGCGGACGGCGACGCGCAGGTCGGTGCGTTCGACCAGCATGAAGCCGCCACCCATCGCGAAGCCGTTGACCGCGGCGATGACCGGCTTTTCCAGCGTGCCGTCCATGAAGGGATCGGCCTTGGCGGGGCGGCGGCCGCCGGGGGCGCCATCGGCCAGGGACTCCTTCATGTCCTCCCCGGCGCAGAAGCCGCGGCCGGAGCCGGTGAAGATCGCGACTTCCAGCCCATCGTCGTGGCGGAACTCGTTCCACGCCTCGGACAGCATGGTCCGCATTTCGTGGTTCAGCGCGTTCAGGCGTTCGGGCCTGTTCATCCGTACCACGAACACCTGTCCGTGCCGCTCCGTTTCAACGACAGCCATGGGTGGACTCTCCTGTCTCGTTTGTTCACCAAACTCCTGGCATGATGGCACAAGCCGAGCGAT
>CANJSR010000297.1 GCA_947476855.1 Acetobacteraceae bacterium | reverse complement strand
GTCGAGGACCCGGGCTATATCGCCGGCCGGGGCGCCCTGCTCGCCGCGGGGGCCGAGGTCGTGCCGGTCCCCAGCGACACCGAAGGCCTCAACGTCGCCGCCGGAATCGCCGCCGCCCCCCACGCTCGGCTTGTATTGGTCGCGCCGTCCCATGCCACGCCGCTGGGTGGCGCCCTGCCAATCGGGCGGCGGCTGGCGCTATTGGACTGGGCCGGACGGGCGAATGCGTGGATTCTGGAGGACGATTGCGACTCCGAATTCCGGTGGGAAGGCCGGCCGCTGCCGCCGCTTGCGACCCTGGATAAGGCGGGGCGGGTGATCTACTGCGGCACGTTCAGCAAGACATTGGCCCCGGCGCTGCGGCTGGGCTTCGCGGTCGTGCCGGCCCCGCTGGTGCCGGCCTTCGTGCGACTGCGGACGTTGATGGACCGGGGCACGGATGCGTTCGGGCAGGCGACACTGGCCGAGTTCATGCGGCAGGGGCTGCTCGCTCCGCATATCCGGCGGGTCCGTACGGAATACGCTCGTCGGCGGTCGGCGTTGCTGGCGGCGATGGAGCGGCATGTGCAGCGCATCACCCCCCTGCCCGCGCCTGGCGGCCTGCATATGGTTGCGCGCCTGCCGGATGGGGCGGATGAGGCGGCCGCGGTCACGGCCTGCCGGTCGCGCGGTCTGTCGGTCTCGCCGTTGCGGGCATACTACGCGGGGCCGGCGCGGATGGCGGGGATGGTGATGGGGTTTGCGTGTACGCCCGAGGCTCTGGCGACGGATACGGCCAAGCGGTTGGAGGCGGCCTTGCGGTCGGCGGAGAAGGGGTAGGCAGGTGCCCCAACGCTCCCCCTCCCCTTGAGGCAGGGGGGTTGGGGGTAGGGGTAGACGCCCCCCGGTCGGTGCCTTGAGGCGCCCCGGGGCCGTGCCGTGGCTTACCCCCCACCCCGGCCCTCCCCCTCAAGGGGGGAGGGAGAAGAAGCGGGCCATTCAGGTCAGGAAGACGCCGCCGTTCACGTGCAGCACCTGGCCGGTGATGTAGCGGCCATCCGGGCCGGCCAGGAATCGGACCGCGCCGGAGATTTCCTCCACCGCCGCCTTCCGGCCCAGGGGGATGCCCTTTTCCACCAGCGAACTCGGCGCCGCACCACCGGCCGACGCGCCGCGCACCGTGTCCACCGCCCCGGGCGCCACGCAGTTGCAGGTGATCCGATGCGGCGCGAGTTCGATGGCCAAAGCACGCATCAACCCCTCCAACCCCGACTTCGACGCCGAGACATGGCAGCGGTTCGGCGTGCCGACATGGGTGGAAATGCCCGACAGCCCGACGATCGCCCCGCCGCCGCGCGGGATCATGTGCGGCACCGCGGCGCGGGCCAGCAGGAAGGCGCCGTCCAGCGCGACCGAAACGATCTCCCGCCATTCCGCGTAGCTCATGGACAGGAACGGAGTCTGCCGGCGCAGGCCGGCGTTGGTGACCAGGATGTCGATGCCGCCAAACGCCGCGACGGCCGCGTCGGCCAGGCGCTGGGCATCCGCCTCGACCGAGACATCGGCCAGCACGCCGATCGCCTGCGCGCCCATGGCATTGACCTCGGCCACCACGGCATCGACGGCGGCCTTGTCGGACCGCCCGTTGACCACCACCGAGGCCCCGCGGCGCGCGAGATCAAGCGCGATGGTGCGTCCGATATTCTTGCCCGATCCGGTGATCAGGGCGACCTTGCCCGCGAAATCCTGGTCCATCCGTCACGCTCCCCTGAGAATCATATCCGCGCCCTTCTCGGCGATCATGATCACCGTGGCGTTGGTATTGCCTGAAACCACCGTCGGCATGACCGAGGCATCGATCACCCGCAACCCATCCATTCCCTTGACCCGCAAATCCGTATCGACAACCGCCATCGGCCCAGGCCCCATCATGCAGGTGCTGGTCTGGTGGAACGTGGTGCCGGCGGTCGCGCGCACGTGCTCCAGCAGGTCGTTGTCGGTGCCGGCCTGGGGGCCGGGGATCATTTCCTCGGCAATCAGGTCCCGCATCGGTCCGGTTTCGAACACTTTCCGGATCACCTTCAGCCCGGCGATCATGGTGTCACGGTCACCCTGGGTCGACAGGTAGTTGGGCTGCATCGCCGGCGCTTCCTCGGGGTCGGCGGACTTGATCCGCAGCCAGCCGCGGCTTTCCGGGCGGCAGGGGATCGCGGTCATGCCGCAGCCGGGATATTTGAACATCGCCTCCCCCACCTTCGGCGCGCTGCCGGCCATGAACTGATACTGCACGTCGGGGCTGTCGAGTTCCGGCCGCGTCTTCACGAACAGCCCCATCGGGCCCGCGCCGGTCATCAGCGGGCCGGTCTGGCCGAACACCCATTCCATGCCCGCCCAGAGGCGGCGGAACCAGTTGTGATAGACCTCGTTGAAGGTCACGACATGGTCCTTGCAGCGGTACAGGATGCGGCCGCCGACATGGTCCTGCAGGTTCTCCCCCACGCCCGGCAGGTCGTGCTGGACCTCGACCCCGCGTTCCTGCAGCAGGCCGCCCGGGCCGATGCCGGACAGTTGCAGGATCTGGGGGGAGTTGATGGCGCCGCCGCACAGCAGGACCTCCCGCTTGGCCTTCGCCTCCTTCATGACACCGTGCTGGGCATAGCGGATGCCGACGGCGCGCTTGCCTTCCAGCAGGACCCTGTGGGTCAGGGCGTTGATCTCAATCCGCAAATTCGGGCGGTGCTTGACCGGATGCAGATAGCCGACGGCGGCCGAGGCGCGCCTGCGGCCCTTCACCGTCAACTGCAACGGCCCGCAGCCTTCCTGTTCGGCGCCGTTGAAGTCCGGGTTGTAGGGATAGCCCGCTTCCTGGCAGCCCTTCACGAAGGCGTCATGCAGCGGGTGCGGGGTGCGGAGGTTGGACACGCCCAGCGGGCCGCCCGTGCCGTGGAATGCGTCTTCGCCGTTCTCCTGGTCCTCGGCCTTGCGGAAATACGGCAGCACGTCGTCATAGGACCAGCCGGCATTGCCCAACTGCCGCCAGAGGTCGAAGTCCTGCCGCTGGCCGCGGATATAGATCAGCCCGTTGATCGAGGATGACCCGCCCAGCACCTTCCCGCGCGGCCAGGAGATGCGGCGGTTGTGCATCTCCGGCACCGGTTCGGTTTCGAAATACCAGGCGACCTTGGGGTTGTAGATGTTGCGGTAGAAGCCGGCGGGGATGTGGATCCAGGGGTCGGAGTCCTTGCCCCCGGCTTCCAGCAGCAGGACCCGGTTGGCCGGATCGGCGGAGAGGCGGTTGGCCAGCACGCAGCCGGCCGATCCCGCGCCCACGATGATGAAGTCGAATTCCTCGGCCGTGGCCATGGCGCTGTCCCCCGTTTCCCGCCGTTACGATGGCGGGAAACGAGGAAGGGCGGAAGGGGAGGGTCAGGCGGCCGAACGCAGCCGGCGGATGACGCGGTCTCGGCCGATCAGAGGCAGCAGGCGGTCCATCGCGGGGCCGGTTTCCTCTCCGGTCAGGGCCAGGAACAACGCGGGTTTGGCCGCCGGACCCAGGACGGCGACCCAGGCGCCCCAGGTCGTCTCATCCCAGGGTTCGGCCGGCAGCGTGGCCAGCGCCTGGGGCGCGATGTCGGATGGCACGGGGACGATGTCGGCGGCGACGATGTCCCACCAGGTCGCGGCGTCCGCCAGCAGCTCAATATCCGCGCGGATGGCGTGCCAGAAGGCTTCTGTCGCGCCGGTGGGCAGGCGGTCGGCGATGGCGGCAAAATCGGTGCGGGCCAGGACCTTGCGGTTGAGGCGGAGGAGGGTGGCGGAGGTCGGCACCCGCTCCATTGAGTCGAGGCTGAAGGGCTTGGTGGGGTTGGGTTCGGTGCCGGTGAGCCAGGCGGTCAGGGCGGCGGGCATGATCCCGTCGGCCAGGGTCTGGCGCAGGGCCTGGCTGCCGAGCTTCCGGGCGGTGGAGGAGGTTGCGTCGATGGGGGGGATGTTGGCGAAGCGGGGGCCGATGACGGGGATTTCGCCGCCGTGGAGGGGGCGGGTTGCGGGTGGTTGGGCCAGAGCATCCGTGTGGGCGCGGGGCAAGGTGCCCCCCCTCCCTCAAGGGGAGGGGGAGAAGTTGCGGTACCACCTTCCGCCGGGGGGGCAGACGGAACGACCGCCGGCAGCAAGGGTTTCAGGCACGTCATCACATCCAGATAGACACCCGTATCGGCGGCGTTCTCCTCACCCCGGATCACATGCGTGATGCCCAGGTCCAGGTCATCCACCACCGAGGCCAGCACGGGCGCCACCGTCCCGTTCGCCAGCACCAGCACGGGGTCGGAGATCGCGGTCAGCTTCGCATCCCGCTTTCCCAGGATCATGTCCCGCCACACCACGAACCCGTCTGACAGACGAAACCGCCAATAGGGCACCTTGCCACCAGCCTCGGCCGCGGCGCGTTGGGCGGCGGTCATGGACAGCATCGCCCGGTCGTAGATCGTCGCCCGTCCGCGCTTGCGCCGGTGTTCGGCCTTGGCGCGGAGTTCGGCCTCCGACTCGAAACAGGGATACAGGCGTCCCGATGCCTTCAGCGCCTCGATGGCGGCCTCATAGCGGTCCAGCCTTTCCGACTGGCGCAAAGTACCGTCCCAGGACACGCCCAAAGCGGCCAGGTCATGGATGATCGCCTCGGCAAAGGCTGGCCGGCTGCGTTCCGGGTTCAGGTCGTCGATCCGCAGCGTCAGCCGAGCGCCGCGCTCCTGCGCGAACAGGGCGTTGGCGAGGGCGACGCGGGCGGCGTTCAGGACCAGGTTACCGGTGGGCGCGATGGCGAAGCGCAGGCGGATGCCGCCGAAATACCGTCTCGGCGCCGGATCACTCATCGGAATCGTCGTCGTCCTCGTCGCGCCTGGGGTCGAGAGCGCGCCAGTCCCGTTCCTCGTTCCCGGACGGCATGTCGACGAAATCGCCGAGTTCGTTGGCGCTTTTCCAGCCATCCTCCCCGGCGTCGACGACTTCCGCGTCCTCTCCGAAGGCGAACCAGGCTTCCAGCACATCCTTCCGGCTCACGCCCGGGGACCGGCAGAGTTCGACCGAGTCGCGCACATAACGACGGGCGAACGCATTCGCCTGCATGAGGGTGGAGAAGCCGCCGATCTCCTCCACGATATTGTCCTGCGCGCCGCCGGACAGGTCCAGGATGCGCACGCGCCAGCCCCCTTGCGGGGCGAACAGGTCACCGAGTTCGATCGGCGAGTCGGAGGGATCATCGCTCATGCGCCACCTTATCCCGGATCGGGGTGGCGCGGAACGGTCATTCCCCGGCGGTGGCGGGCGTCAGACCCCTGGCCCGGTTTCCACCCGCGCCGGATGCCCGCCATAATGGCGCGAACTGGCCTTCGGGAGGAACCATGGGACCGCTGCACGATATCCGCGTGATCGACATGAGCCGCGTGCTCGCAGGCCCGCATTGCGGGCAGATGCTGGCCGACCTCGGCGCGGATGTGATCAAGGTGGAAAGCCCCGAGGGCGACGAGAACCGCGAATGGGGCCCGAAGGCCGCCCATGGCGTGAGCTGCAACTTCAACAGCGTGAACCGCGGCAAGCGAGGGATCACGCTGAACCTGCGGGCACCGGGGGCGCAACGGGTGCTGCGCGGGCTGGTGGAGAAGGCGGACGTGGTCATCCACTCCTTCCTGCCGGACTCGGCCGAACGCCTGGGCCTGACCTATGAGGCGATGAAGGCGATCAACCCCGAGCTGATCTTCTGCACGATCAACGGGTATGGGTCGAAGGGGCCGCTGTACAACCGGCCGGGCTATGACGTGATGGTGCAGGCGTTTTCCGGGATTATGTCCACGACCGGCTATCCGGGTGGGCCGCCGGTGCGGGTCGGGCCTTCGGCGGTGGACATGGCGACCGGGATCGTCGCCTTCAGCGGGATCATGACGGCGCTCTACAAGCGGAAGAACGGAGAGGGCGGGTCCTGGGTCCGGGCCTCCCTGCTGGAAACCGCGCTGACACTGATCGGGTATCAGGCGGTGCTGGCGTTGCAGGTGGGCGTGATCCCCAAGCCCGAGGGCACGGGGCTCGCCGTGATGGCGCCCTACCAGGCGTTCCAGGCGAGCGACGGGTGGCTGCTGGCGGGCGCGCCGAACGATCCGGCCTGGCGGCGGTTCGCCGGGGTGATCGGGCGGCCGGAGCTGGCCGATGACCCCCGCTTCCTCCGCAACCAGGACCGGCTGGACAACAAGCCCGCTCTATTGGCCGAGATCGAGCCCTGCTTCGGGTCGGCGACCGTGATGGAATGGGTGGCGCGGTTCGACAAGGCGGGCGTGGCCTGCGGGCCGGTGCAGACGATCGACCAGGTGATCAACCATCCTCAGGTGCTGGCGAACGACATGGTCGTCGATGTCGCGAACCCGGATGGCACGACGCAGAAGGTGCT
>CANJSR010000296.1 GCA_947476855.1 Acetobacteraceae bacterium | reverse complement strand
GGGCACCAGGCCGCAGACATTGGCCTATGGGCTGACCGATTCACCCGCCGGCCTCGCCGCCTGGATATCCGAGAAGTTCCGCGCCTGGTCCGACTGCGACGGCGTGATCGAGAACGCCATCGACCGTGACCGGATGCTCGGCAACATCGCGCTTTACTGGTTCACCGGCGCGATCGGCTCGTCGTTCTGGCCCTATTACGCGCGCATGCACGGCCCCTGGCCGGTGCCGGAGGGCGGCGTCACCGTCCCCACCGGCTATGCCGCCTTCCCGAAGGAAATCATCCGCCCGACACGCACCGCGGCGGCCCGGACCTATACCGATATCCGCCGCTGGACCGAGATGCCGCGCGGCGGGCACTTCGCGGCGATGGAACAGCCCACCGCCCTGACCGACGAAATCCGGGCGTTCTTCGCGCTCGTGCGATAAGGCAAAGGACCCTCCCCTTCACGGCGGCCCCGGGCTATCGTGGCCGCCGGCGCAGGCACGGGGCCTGCCGGGAGGGTACACATGGCTCAGCACGAAGGCCTGCGTTTCGGAATCTTTCTCGCACCGTTCCATCGGGTTGGTGACAATCCCAACCTGGCGCTGGCCCGGGACCTGGAACTGATCGAGACGCTCGACCACCTCGGCTATGACGAGGCCTGGATCGGTGAGCATCACTCCGCCGGCTGGGAAATCATCGCCGCGCCGGAAGTCGTCATCGGCATCGCGGCGGATCGCACCAAGCGCATCATGCTGGGCTCGGGCGTGACGTCCCTGCCCTATCACCATCCCTTCATTGTGGCGCAGCGCTTCGTGCAGCTTGACCACATGACCCGCGGGCGGGCGATGCTGGGCGTCGGCCCGGGCGCGCTGGTGTCGGACGCCTACATGATGGGGATCGAGGCGGAGACGCAGCGCACCCGCATGGATGAATCCCTCGGCGCGATCATGGCCCTGCTGGCCTGCAAGGAACCCGTCACCCTCAAGACCGACTGGTTCGAACTCAAGGAAGCCCGGCTGCACCTTGCCCCCTACACCAAGGGCGGCTTCCCGATCGCGGTGGCGAGTGCGACGACCCCGTCCGGCGCGCTGGCCGCCGGCAAGCATGGGGTGGGCCTGCTGTCGCTGGGGGCCGGGCTGCCGGGCGGATCGGCGAAGCTCGCCGAATACTGGGGCATGGCGGAAGCCGAGGGCGCCAAGTACGGCAAGACCCTGAACCGCGACAACTGGCGCCTGGTTGTGAACATGCACTGCGCCGAGACCGACGAGGAAGCGATGGACCAGGTCCGCGCCGGGGAGCGGATCGAGACCCTGTCCTATTTCTCCGAAACCCTGGGCCGCCCGCCGATGCGGAGCGAAAACCCGCTGGCCGAGGGGCTGGCCGCTGGCTCCACGCTGGTTGGTTCTCCGGCCACGATCGCTGCGGGGATCGAGCGGCTGCTGGGCTTCACCGGCGGTGGTGCAGGGGCGGTGCTGTTCCGCAGCCATGAATGGGCGAACCGGCGGCACACGCTGGAAAGCTATGAGCTGTTCGCCCGCTGGGTGATGCCGCGCTTCCAGGGCACGCTCGACATGCCGACCGCGAGCCGAAACTGGGCCAGCGAGAACCGCGCCGGCATCTTCGGCCCGGCGATGGGCGCATTGCGGAAGGCCTTCACCGATGTCGGGCAGGACGTGCCGGACACGATGCGGATGAAGCTGCACACGGGGAAGGTGGATATGTCCTGAAGATGCATGTCAGCCGCCCGGCCGACTGGCTGAACTGACCCGACCGGGTGGTTGATACAGCATTGACTTTGGCGCACCCGCTCCCATAATGGGAGCGGGGTTGGGTGGTGCATGAGGATCATATCGGTCGGCACCTTGAAGGCGTTCTGGGAGAACCCCTCCCATCGCTACTCCGAACAGCCCCTGCGAACCTGGATCAAGGTGGCTCGGGTGGCCGAGTGGCCTGATCCGCCAGCGATCAAGCGCATGTTCAACAGCGCGGATATCCTCCGCGATGGTCGCGTGATCTTCGATATCGGCGGCAACAAATACCGATTGGTCGCCTGGGTGAACTTCGATTTTGGGGTCGTGTATGTCCGGTTTATTGGAACCCATCGCGCCTATGACCGGATCGACCCGCAGTCGATCTGAAACCCCGCTGCGCCCGATCCGCTCGGACGCGGATCACCGGGCCGCGTTGTCAGAGATCGCCGGCCTCATGCAGGCCCGCGCCGGGACACCGGAAGGTGATCGGCTGGACGTGTTGACGACACTGGTCGAAGCCTGGGAAGAACGTGCGTCCCCCATCGAAGACCCCGATCCGATCGCCGCGATCCTGTTCATGATGGAGCAGAAGGGGCTGACCCGGCGAGACCTGGAACCCGCCATCGGCAGCCGAGCGCGTGTGGCCGAAGTGATGAACCGGAGGCGGATGCTGACATTGCCGATGATCCGTCGGTTGACCGTCCTGCTCGACCTGCCGGCCTCGGTCCTGATCCAGCCCTATTCGCGCGTCGGCGCCGCGTAACGCGTCCTACAGTACCGCCAGGATCGCCCGCTTCACCGGGTCCGGCTGCTGCTCCACCGCCCGCAGCACATCGCCCAACTGCGCCCGCAGGTCATAGACTTGGTCCATCAGCGACAGGACAAGCGGGATCGCTTCCTCGGTCAGGTCCATCCGGCGCCGCAGGTCGTGGATCAGGCGCACCCGCGCGACATCGATCTCGTGGAACGTCCAATCGGCATCGGCCGGCTCGGGGCGGACCCAGCCGCGCTCGACCCAGATGACCAGTTCGGCTTCCTCAAGGTCCACGAACAGCGCGGCGACGGAGCGGATGCGCATCATGCGTCCTCCAGCCCTCGCCGCGGATCGAACGCGGTCTTCGGTTCCCAAGTCTTCAGGAACGCGGCCAGGTCTGGCTCGTCTCCCGGCGGCACCACGACCTGAAGCTGGACATACTGATGCCCCTCCCGGATCCCTCGCCCGCGCAGGCGCAACCTGGTCCCGGTGCCGGAGCCCGGCGGGATCGTCAGCCGCACCTTGCCGGAGATCGTCGGCACCTCCAGCGTCGTGCCCACCACGGCTTCGCGCAGGGACACCGGCAGTTCGATCACGATGTCGTCGCCCTGGCGTTTGAACAGGGGATGCGGCGCGACCGAGATCTCGACCATCGCATCACCCGCCGGCCCACCGCCGATGCCCGGGTTGCCCTGGCCCTTCAGCCGCAGGACCTTGCCGTCCTCCACCCCCGGCGGGATGCGGACATCCAGCGTGCGCCCATCCGGCAAGGCGATCCGGCGCAGCGTCCCGTTGGCGGCATCCAGGAACCCGACCGTCAGCATGTATTGGGCATCCGCCCCGCGCGCGGTGAAGCGCTGCCCGCCCGCGCCCGGACGTCCGCCGAAATTCTGGGTGAAGAAGGAGTCGATATCCTCCTGCGTGAAGCCACCCGAGGTCCGATACCGCTCCTGCCCCGGGGTGTCGCGGTAGTAGGTCCGCTCGCTCCGGACCTCGTTCCCTTCCGCGTCGATTTCCCCACGGTCGAACCGGGCGCGCTTGTCGGTGTCCGACAGCAGGTCGTTGGCGGCGTTGATTTCCTTGAATCGCTCCGCCGCCTCCGGCTTGCCGGGGTTGAGGTCGGGGTGATGGCGTTTGGCCAGCTTGCGATAGGCCGCGCGGATCGCGGCCTCATCGTCGGTGCGCTGTACGCCGAGGGTTGCGTATGGGTCTTTCATGGGCATCGGTTACGTGAGCAACCATACCGCCCGGATCAAGGGGGCGATGTTACGTTCCCGTCCAAACCGGCGGGCGTTTGGCCAGGAAAGCGTCGATCCCCTCCCCCGCGTCGCGCGCCAGCATGTTCCGGGTCATGACCTCGGCCGCGTAGGCATAAGCAGCGGGCAGGTCCATTTCCGCCTGGCGGTGGAAGGCTTCCTTGCCGATCGCCAGCGTCAGCGGGCTTTTCGCCGCGATCTGGCGGGCGAGGCCGAGGGTCGCGGCTGCCAATTCAGCCTCCGGCACCACGCGGTTGACCAGCCCGATCTCCCGGGCGCGGACGGCGTCGAGCAGGTCGCCGGTCAGCAGCATCTCCATCGCGGCCTTGCGCCCGACATTGCGGGTCAGCGCGACCATGGGGGTGGAGCAGAACAGGCCGATATTGACCCCCGGCGTGGCGAAGCGGGCGGTGTCGGCCGCGACGGCCAGATCGGCGGTGGCGACCAACTGGCAGCCGGCCGCGGTGGCGACGCCATGGACCTGGGCGATGACCGGCTTCGGCAGGCGGACGATCGTCTGCATCAGCCGCGAGCAAAGGGCGAAAACCTGCTGGTAGGCTCCCCGGGTCGGGTCGGCCCGCATTTCCCGCAGGTCGTGGCCGGCGCAGAAGGCGGGGCCGGCGGCGGCGAGGATCACGACCTTCACCGCCGGATCAGAGGCGATCCGGTCGAGTTCGGCGACCAGCGCGGTCATCAGCCCCAGGGACAACGCGTTGCGCTGCGCGGGCCGGTTCAGGGTCAGGGTCGCCACGCCGTCGGCGTCGGTGGCGGACAGAAGGTCGGGGGGCTGGGTCATGGGCCTTGTCTTATGCTGGAGCCGAGCGGTTCGTCCATGTCGGATCCCATATGGGGGTCAGGGGCGGGACCGGTTGAGGATGAGGGCGCCGTGGGCGCGGGCGAAGGCCTCGGTGCAGATCGGGCCGGTGCGACCGCGCAGGCGGGGGATTTCGGCTTCCAGTTGGGCCAGGGTCGCGTTCTCCTTCACCCGCGGATGCGCCACGCAGACGGCGCCGTCAGCGGTCCATCCGGCCTCAAAATGCAAGGCCGGGTCGAACTCGGGCGGCTGCGAGTCCATGGAGTCGTTGATGTCGATCTGCATGCCGTTCCGGGTCTTGGGGGAGTCGTTGCCGGCATAATCCCCGCGGATCATCAGGATGCAGGCGTTGTAGAAGGGCAGCAGCGCCACGCCTTCCGGGGTCGCGCGCCAGGGGTGGTAGCCGAAGCGGACGCATTTTCCGTGGGCCGCGTCGGTGCAGGCGATTTCGAAGATGTTGTCCTCGGCTGGTTCCAGCTTGTAGGCGGCGCCGCGACGCCCGCGCAGGGGGAAGCCGGCGGCCTTGCCGTCCGGGCCGGGCGCGCAGACCGGGCCCCAGGAGCCGTCGGGCCGTAGCATCGACAGGCTGTGCAGCCAAACCGCGTCGTCCAGCGATCCGGTGGGGGCGCGATCCATCGGGTCACGCTCCACCGCGTCGATCCGGACCCGGTGGAGCTTGCCGTCGACCAGGAGGGTCAGTTCGGCGCCCACCAGGTCCGGGGAGCGGTGTTCGGCGCCGTCCGAGGTCGTCACGACAAAGGACGTGCCCTGGATGCGCAACGCGGTCGGGACCGGCGGGTCGGCCCGGGCTTGGCTCGCCACCCCACACATCACCATCAACAATCCCCCCAGCCAGCCAAACGCTCGGCTTGCGGTCGAGAAACGGTAGGGGGCGCGGGTCATGGCGGGTCCTCTGGTCGTGGGTCGGAGGGTCCGGTCATGGGGGAGGATGACCGGACCCTTGGGGGCTTACCGCCGAGCGGGGAGGCTGATGCTGATGACGCGGGTGCCGGAGGTGTGGATGGGGGCGGAGGTGCCGTTCTGGGTGTCGAGGCCGTTGGTGCCTTTGAAGCCGTTGCCGCTCTTCAGGCCGTTCCCCGTGATCAGGCCATTGCCCATGTTCAGACCGTTGGCCATGTTCAGACCATTGCTCATGTTCAGGCCGTTGCTCATGTTCAGGCCGTTGCTCATGTTCAGGCCGTTGCTCATGCTCAGGCCGTTGCTCATGCTCAGGCCGTTGCTCATGCTCAGACCGTTGCTCATGCTCAGACCGTTGCTCATGCTCAGACCGTTGGCCATGTTTAGGCCGTTGCTCATGGTCAGCCCGTTGTCGACGGTCACGCCATTGCAATAGCACGCGGCGGACGCTTGTTGCGGGGCGGCGGCCATCAGGCTCAGGACTGCGGCGGCGGGCAGCAGGATGTTGCGGATCATGGTCGGTTTCCCTTGGCGTTGGTTGCAGGAGAGCGACGATCACTCTCGACACTCTGAACATGCCGGACCTTTGTTTCCGCAACGTCCCGTCGGATTACCCAGTTTGTAACAATTGTTTCCGCTCTGCGGCTCGGCCCGAAACAAACCTCCACCCACCTGGCCTGGGGCGGAGTGCGCGCGTCCATGCGCGGGCCAGACAACATATTGAAATAACGCCAGAAATGGACGGCGCCAGCCAAACCCTGCCCGGGTTCGACCGGCGCGCCCGAACCGTATCAGTCGATCGGAATGAAGATCGAGTGCCGCATCTTGCCGCCGATCGACTGCGACAGATGGCCCTTGCCGCGGATGTCCTCCACCAGAATGACCTCTCCGGCGCCGATCTCCCGCGCTTCCCCGCTGCTGGCGGTGATCTTCACCCCG
>CANJSR010000295.1 GCA_947476855.1 Acetobacteraceae bacterium | reverse complement strand
TCTCGTTCAGTTGTTCCAGCACGCTCCGGCACAGGTCATCGGCGTTGGAGAAGGGCAGCCGAGCGGCGCCGATGGAGGGGAGCCAGGTGTTGAAGGCGGCCTGGAGGGCGGGGTCGTCGTCGGGACCGGGCGAGGGGCGCGTGCCGGTCGGGACATAGACCAGTTGCCGCAGGCCGTGCTTGCGGGCCATCAGGAACTCCCACTGCGTATAGGACGCGCGCGGCCCGTGCGGCGGTGGGTCGTAGGGAGCAGCCTCGGACTCCGAGGGAAACCCGCCGCCGCTGTGGTCCCCGATCAGGCAGATCGCGGTCTCGGCGCGGAGGATGTCGGCTTCCAGGTCGCGCAGCAGGGTCGACGCGCCATAGTGCAGTTCGTTGTGGAAAATGACCTTGTAGCCGGCCTTCCGCAGGCTCGCCGCCAGCGCTTCCCGCTCGGCCTGGAACTCACTGGTCGTTGCGGAGACAAAGACGGTCTGGTTGCTCATCAGCCGCGGCCCAGGTTGCGCCCGGCCATTCTGGCACGTGATTGCGGCGAAAGGAAACCGCCGTCAGGCGGCCCCGGGCGCGATCCCGATCACCGATTTCAGGTCCATCGCGTCGATCTCGGCCCTGATCCAGTCATGGAACGCGACCACGTTCTTCCGCCGCCGATGCGTCTTCGGGCACACGAAGTAAAACGCCCGTCCCGAATGAATCGTCTGTGTAAACGGCGCCACCAGCCGCCCGCTCCGCAGGTCGTCATGCGCCAGGACCAGCAGGGCGAGCAGCATCCCCGCCCCTTCCTCGGCCGCGTCGATCGCGTGGTCGGCGCTGTTGAGCCGCAACCCACGCTCCAGATCCACCCCGCCGTCGCCCACCGGCACGCCCGCGGCCGTCAGCCAGTCGCCCCAGGAGGGATTGAGCGGCCGGCCCGCCAGCATGTCGTCATGGATCAGCGGCACGTGGCGCAGGTCGTCCGGCGTCTCGATCGGCCCCGCCTGGGTCAGCAGCCGCGGGCTGCACGCGGGGACGTAGACGAGGTCCACCAGATGCTCCCGCACCAGGCCCGGGTCCTCGGGGTGGTCGATCGGCAGGTTGCGGATGGCGACGTCGATCCCGTCCTCGTCAAAGGTCGCCAGCGCCAGGGTGGAGGAGATGCGGGCGTCGATCTCCGGATGCGCGAACAGGAAGCGATAGAGGCGCGGGGCGAGCCACTTGGCGGTGAAGCCGGGGGGCGTGCTGATGACCAGCACACGCTCATTCGCCTGTTCGTCCAGCGTATCGATCGCCTGGCGGATCTGCATGAAGCCGGCGTGCAGGCCTGGATAGAGCTTCCGCCCGGCTTCCGTCAGCGCGAGCGAGCGGGGCAGGCGGTGGAACAGTTCCACGCCCAGCGCATCCTCCAACCCCCTGATCTGGTGACTGAGCGCGCCGGGGGTGACGTGCTGCTCCACCGCCGCCTTCGTGAGGCTGAGATGGCGGGCGGCGGCCTCGAAGGCGCGCAGGGCGTTCAGCGGGGGGAGCGGGCGGTGCATGAGAAAACCTCACTCATCGGGTGAGAGAACGTCCTTTGAACGGGCGGATATAGGCGCGTATCTCTTGCGTCACCAGAGCAGTCCATGAGGAGAATTCATATGACAACGAACAACAAGACCAGCGCGTGGCCGATGACGGCCGACGAGTTCAAGGCGATCGAGCGGGCCGCGAAGATCGAACGGGCTCGGGCGATGTCGGCGATGGGCCGGTCGATCGCGGCGGCGTTCAAGCGGACCTTCGGCGGCGGCATGACCACGATCTATGTTCCGGCCATCAAGGGCGGCCGTCTGACCGCCTGATCCCCTCGACGCGAGGGGTTTCGATCCCACGATAGCGCAAGGGCCGGCATGGGCCGGCCCCGCGTTCCACCACCAGACGACTTCGCCCGATCAGGCATCTTCCTTGATCATCTGGGCGCCTTTCTCTCCGATCATGATCGTGGGCGCATTGGTGTTGCCCGTCGTCAAGGTCGGCATGATCGAGGCATCGATCACCCGCAGACCGCCGATCCCATGCACGCGCAGGCGTGAATCCACCACCGCCGAGGGGCCGTCGCCCATCCGGCAGGTGCCAACGGGATGGTAGATCGTGGTCCCCGTCTGGCGGGCGTAATCCAGCAGCTCATCATCCGTGCGGACATTCGGGCCTGGCATGATCTCGCCCTGGCTGTGCTGGGCGATCATCGGCGCGGCAAAGATACTGCGCGTCATCTTCATCCCCGCGAGCAGAACCCGCCCATCATTCGGATCGGACATGTAGTTCGGAGAAATCTCCGGCGCCACATGCGGTTCGGATGACTTCGCCATGATCGTCCCGCGGCTGTCCGGGCGCACCGGGCAGATCGCCACCGTCATGCCTGGCTTGTCTTCCAGCGCGCCGAACTTGCCGGCGTCGTAGCTGGCGGGCGTGAACAGCAATTGCAGGTCGGGGCTGGCCTTTTCGGGACTCGAGCGGCAGAAGACCTGCGCTGTGGTGACCCCGAAGGTCAGCGCGCCGCGGCCAGTGGTGAAGAACTTCGCGACTTCCTTGACCAGGCGTGGGCCACGGGACAGTTCGTTGATCGAGATCTCGTTCTTCACCCGGTGCGAAATCCGCGACACGTAGTGGTCCTGGAGGTTCGATCCGACGCCGCGCAGGTCGTGGACCACCGGCACGCCGATCTTCTGCAGATGCGCCGCAGGCCCAACCCCCGAAATCTGCAGCAGATGCGGGGAGTTCACCGCACCGCCCGAAACGATCACCTCCTTCGCCGCGCGTGCCACCACCGGCTGGCCGTGCTGGCGGAACTCGACGCCGACGCAGCGATTGCCCTCGAACAGCAGGCGGGAGGCGAGCGCATCCGTCTCCACCCGCAGATTCGGGCGCTTGCGCGCCTCCTTCAGGAAAGTCTGCGCCGTCGACCCGCGCCAGCGGCCGAGGCGGGTCATCTGGGAGTAGCCCACGCCCTCTGGCGAGCGGCCATTCAGGTCGGCGCTGAACGGGACCCCGGCTTCCTGCGCGCCCTGGATCCAGTGATGGGTCAAGGGGAGGATCGTGCGGTAATCCTCGACCTGCAACGGGCCGCCCTTGCCGCGGAATTCTTCCTCGCCGCCCTGGATGTAGTTCTCCGACTTGCGGAACAGCGGCAGGACGTCGTCAAAACTCCAGCCGCGGCAGCCCATCTGGGCCCAGCCGTCGAAGTCGGCCGGATTGCCGCGCACATACAGCATGCCGTTGATCGAGCTCGATCCGCCGAGCGTCTTGCCGCGGGGCCAGGGAATGCGGCGGCCGGAGGGGCCGTCGGGACCCTCGGCCGAGTAGTTCCAGTTGACGATCGGATGCGTGAGCAGCTTCAGGATGCCGGCGGGAACGTGGATCCAAAGGAGATTGTCCTTGGGGCCGGCTTCCAGCAGAAGAACCCGGGCACCCGTCTCGGACAGGCGGGCTGCAACCACACAGCCGGCGGAACCGGCCCCCACGACGATATAGTCGGCTTCCATCTGTGCTCCCTTCCGTGATGCGGCGTGACGAACGGGTTTCGCACGGGTGGCGGGGGAGAGGAAGCGATGGGGCACCGGGTGAAACCCCAATCACTCCTTCTCCTCCCGCCCCCGCATCCGCCGTCCGAGGGCCAGTTCCGTCACGATGCCGTGCAGGGTTCGCAATTCCTGCTCCGTGACTTCCCCGCGTTCAAAGAAGTGTCTGATGTTCCTGACCATTCCGGGCCGTTTGGGCAGATTGCGGAGGAACCCGCAGGCATCCAGTTCATTGACCAGGTGGTGCAGGAAGTTGTCGAGTTTCCCCTTGGTGGCGACGGTCGTTTCGTTGGTCATCAGGTCACGGGGCGGGGTGGGGTCGTCGGCGGTCCACCATTCGTAGGCCATGACCATGACCGCCTGCGCCAGGTTCAGCGACATGAAGTCCGGGTTGAGCGGGTAGCGCACGAGCGTGTCGGCCTGTGCCATGTCGTCGTTGTCGAGGCCGGCGCGCTCGGGGCCGAACAGGATGCCGGCGCGCAGGGGGCGGGCGCAGATCGCGCGCAGTTCGGCCGCGGCGCCGCGGGCGGTCAGGACGGGCTTGATGATGTGGCGCGGGCGTGGACAGGTGGCGAAGACGTGGTGCAGGTCGGCGACGGCGCCGGCGACGTCGTCGTGCAGGGTAGCCTGGTCGAGGATGCGATCGGCGCCGGACGCCATGCGCCAGGCTTTCTCCTGCGGCCAGCCGTCGCGCGGGGCCACGAGGCGGAGGTGAAACAGCCCGCCATTCGCCATGGCGCGGGCGACGGCGCCGATGTTGTCGGCAAGCTGCGGGCGCACGAGGATAACGACCGGAGAATTGCCGATCGGATGCAGGTCGGCCCCGCCATCGCGGCCGGTCATGGGTGTTGGTCCTGGGCGAGGTCGTTGTAGCCCCGCCCCTTGAGGGCTTGGGCCGCGAAGTGGACCAAGGATGGGGGGAGGGGGCGATACCCCCCCGTCCGTGCCGCGAGACCCCCCACCCCGGCCCTCCCCCTCAAGGGGGGAGGGGGCGTGGGATGACCGCGGACGCGCGGCGGATTCCTCACCGGACATGGGGTTGGACCATGCGGAAAATCAAACCCGGGCCGATTGGCACCCATCACGTTCGTCATTCGTTCCAATCTAGCCGACCCCATGGGGTGAAGGCAACCACGCCAAACCGATCACTTGCCGAGGTAGCTCTTGGCCAGGTCCTTCAGGCCCGACGCACTGCCCGCCTGCTGCTTCGCCATGTCCTTGGCCATCTGCTTCTGCTGCGGCGTCATCGACTGGTACCAGGCCAGCGCGTCCGTAGGGGAAAGCGAATCCTTCCCCCGCAGCGCGTTCGTTGCCAGCATCGTCCGCTGCTGCGGCGTCAGCGCCTGGTACAGCATCATGGCCTGGCCGGGGGAAATCCCGGCGGGCAACCCGCCCGGCATCCCATTGGGCAGCGACTGCGCCACGGAGGGACCGGCCAACAGCAAGCCAACCAGGACAATCCACCGCATCCTAGGCACGCCGCCAGGTGGTGCCGCCGGGTCCATCCTCCAGCACGATCCCCCTGGCCAGCAGCTCCGCGCGGATCGCGTCGGCCCGGGCGAAGTCCCGCGCCTTCCGGGCGGCCAGGCGTTCGGCGATCGCCGTCTCGATGTCCGCCGAGTCATCGCCGGCACCGCGGAACCACGCCTCGGGCGCCAGCGACAGCACGCCCATCAGAGCGCCCGCCGCCTTCAACCCAGCCGCCGCCGCCGCATCCCCGGCCAAGGCCGCATCCGCAAGCCCATGCATCAGCGAAATCACCAGGGGCGTGTTCAGATCGTCGCAAAGCGCCTCCATGACCGCATCCGGCGGCGCACCAGCCTCAACACCGGGGTGCCGCTCCAGCGCGCGGTAGAACCGGTCGAGGTCGCGCCGGGTCTCGGCCAGCGCCGCGTCGGTGAAATCCAGCGCGGACCGGTAATGGGCGCGCAGCAGCAACAGCCGCACCGCTTCCCCCGGCGCCTTCGCCAGCACGTCGCGGACGGTGAAGAAGTTGCCCAGGCTCTTGGACATCTTCTCCCCGTTCACCAGCAGCATCCCGTTATGCATCCAGGCGCGGGCGAAGGACGATCCGGGGAAGGCGCAGACGCTCTGCGCCAGTTCATTCTCATGGTGCGGGAAGATCAGGTCGGAGCCGCCGCCATGGATGTCGAAACTCTCCCCCAGATAGCGCCAGGACATGGCACTGCACTCGATATGCCAGCCAGGCCGGCCGCGGCCCCAGGGTGACTCCCAGCCCGGCATGTCGTCGGTGGAGGGCTTCCACAGGACGAAATCCCCCGCGTCGCGCTTGTACGGGGCCACATCGATGCGCGCCCCGGCCAGCAATTCGTCATGACTGCGGCCCGAGAGTTTCCCGTAGTCCTTGAAGCTGGGCACCGCGAACAGGACATGCCCCTCGGCCGCATAGGCGTGGCCCGAGGCGATCAGCCGCTCGATCAGCATGATCATTTCCGCCACATGGCCGGTGGCGGTCGGTTCCACGTCGGGCGGCAGGGCGCCCAGGGAGTCCATGTCGGCATGATAATCCGCTGTGGTGCGGGCGGTGATGGCGCCGATCGGCTCCCCGCTCTCCTTCGAACGCGCGTTGATCTTGTCATCGATGTCCGTGATGTTCCGGACATAGGTGAGGCGCGGATACAGAAGGCGCAGCAGGCGCGCGAGCACGTCGAACACGACCACCGGACGCGCATTGCCGAGATGCGCCAGGTCGTAGACCGTCGGTCCACAGACATACATCCGCACGTGCCCAGGGTTGATCGGACTGAACCGCTCCTTCCGGCGGGTCAGGCTGTTGTGGACGAAGAGATCAGGCATGCGAACAATCCGGAAAAGCGGAGACGCGTTTACCGGCAAACCGGCGGGGGAATCAATGATCGTCGCTGGGCGGGGAGCGATGGGGCTCCGCCCTTTCCAACCGGCCAC
>CANJSR010000294.1 GCA_947476855.1 Acetobacteraceae bacterium | reverse complement strand
GTGAAGGTCACGACCTCGCAGTTATAGGTGGTCTGGAGCCAACGCAGGATCACGCTGGTATCCAGCCCGCCGGAATAGGCGAGCACGACTTTCTTCACATCCTTGACGCGCATGCGGGCGATCTCCTTGACGGCGCGGGAGTAGCGCCGGGACGCATCAGAGGCAAGGTTTCCCCCGGATTGTCGCGTTTTCCCGATCATGCGAAGACCGCCTACGATCGTAGGATCACTGCCCATGTCCATTTCCCGCCGCTCTGCTTCGACCGGAGCCCTGGCGCTGGCGGCCACCGTTGCCGTTGATCACGCCGCGCATGCGAATGACGGGCTGAAGATCGACCTCATGGAAGGCCTGGACCAGTTCGCGCTCGCGGTTGAGGCGTACACCTTCGGATATCCTCTGATCACGATGGAGATGACGCGCCGGGTGATCACCAACGTCGCCGCTCCGGTGGGCACCCGCGGGCCGATGGGGCAGTTGATCAAGCTGCGGCAGTATCCCGACGCGACCTTCCGCGATGTCACGGCGCCGAACGCGGATACGCTCTACACGACGACCTTCGTGGATGTCGGTAAGGAGCCCTGGATCGTCAGCCTGCCGGACACAAAGGGCCGCTATGCCCTGTTCCCGATGCTGGATGGCTGGACGACCGTCTTCCAGGCGCCCGGCAAGCGCACGACCGGCACCGGCCCTCAGACCTATGCGATCACCGGCCCCGGCTGGAAAGGCACGCTGCCGGCCGGCATCAAGCAATACAAGTCGGCCACCAGCATTGTCTGGCTGCTGGGTCGCATCTACTGCACCGGCACACCCGAGGACTACAAGGCGGTCCACGCCCTGCAGGACCAGGTGAAGGTCTATCCGCTCAGCGCCTATGGCAAGGACTACACGCCGCCGCCGGGCACCGTTGATCCGTCCATCGACATGAAGACCCCGGTCCGCGACCAGGTGAACCGCATGGACGCGGTGGAATACTTCACCCTGCTGTGCGAGCTGATGCAGATCAACCCGCCGACCGCGGCCGATGCGCCGATCGTCGCGAAGATGGCGGCCATCGGGATCGTGCCCGGCAAGTCCTTCGACAAAACCAAGTTCAACCCGGATTTCGCCAAGCGCGTGCCGCAGGTCGGCTTCGACCGGATCATGCTGCACTTCAAGTTCAGCGGCGGCGACGTGAAGGAGATCAACGGCTGGGGCTTTACGCTCAAGACCGGCCTGTATGGCACGAACTACATCCAGCGCGCGCTCGTTACCGCGATCGGCCTGGGGGCCAACCTGCCGCAGGACGCAGTCTATCCGACCTCGCTGAAATACGAGGGCGGGATCATCGGACGGGACTACCTCGGCAGCGAGAAATACGTGATGACCTTCAGGAAGGGCCAGACGCCCCCGGTCGAGGGGTTCTGGTCGCTGACAATGTATGATGAGAACTTCTTCTTCGTGGCCAACCCGATCAATCGCTACGCGATCAGCGCGCGGGAGAAGCTGAAGACCAACCCGGATGGCTCGATCGACCTGTACATCCAGAACGAATCGCCTGGGAAGGACAAGGAAGCCAACTGGCTGCCGGCGCCGAAGGGGAAGTTCCAGTTGATGATGCGGCTTTACTGGCCGAAGGCGAAGGACCCCTCGATCCTGAACGGAAGCTGGAAAATTCCGCCGGTCAGGAAGGTGGGGTGACTCAGGGTCGGGTCTTCCCGATCGCGCGATATCACCGCACACTGTGGGGATGAACGCCCCTCCGCTCTCCCCCCGCATCCGCAATACCTTCGCCGCCCCGATCCCGACGGCGAAGGCCTGGGCCAACCGCTATGACGGCAGGACCGGCCCGACGATCGACCTGACGCAGGCCGTGCCGGGCTACCCGACGCATCCGGACCTCGCGTCCCGCCTGGCCGAGGGCGCCGCGTCGCCGGTCCAGGCCCGCTACGGCACCATCGATGGCGATGAGTCGCTGCGGGAGGTCCTGGCCGCCGACATCAACCGCATCTATGGCGGCGATGTAGGGGCGGCGGACGTGGCGATCACGGCCGGCGCCAACCTGGCCTTCACCATGGCGATGACCGTGCTGTGCGGGGTCGGCGACCAGGTGATGCTGCCGGTGCCCTGGTATTTCAACAACGCCATGGCACTGAGCATGCAGGGGCTGGAGGCTCTGCCGCTGCCCTGTCGCGCCGAGGACGCCTTCGTGCCCGATCCCGACCGGGCCGCGGCGTTGATCACGCCTCGCACCCGCGCGATCGTGCTGATCAGCCCGAACAACCCGACCGGCGCCATCTATCCGCCGGATGTGATCGCGCGCTTCGCGGCCCTGTGCCGGTCGCGTGGGATTTGGCTGATCGTGGACGAATCCTACCGCGACTTCCTGCCCGAGACCGCCCTACCGCCGCATCCCTTGTTCAAGGACCCGGAGTGGCGGGATGGGCTGGTGCATCTGTATTCGTTCTCCAAGGCCTATTGCGTCGCCGGCCATCGGGTTGGTGCCATGGTCTGCGGGCCTCGGGTGCGGGTGGAGCTGAACAAGGTCCTCGACACGATGCAGATCTGCCCGCCGCGCGGGCCGCTGCCGGGCCTGACCTGGGCGGTCGACAACCTGCACGAATGGAAGGCGGGCAACCGCGCCATCATCGCCGAACGCGCCCGCGTGTTCCGGGAGGGCGTCGGCCAGTTGCAGGACTGGCACATCGACGCGCTGGGCACATACTTCGCCTATATCCGCATCCCGGAGGGGGAGCGCGACGCGATGGCGGTCGGCGAAACCCTGGCCACCGAATGCGGGTTGCTGTCGCTGGTGGGTCCGTTCTTCGGCCCCGGGCAGGACCGCCACCTGCGCCTCGCCTTCGCCAATGTCGGGTTGGAGGCGATCGCCGCCGTCCCGGACCGGCTGCGGGCGTTGCCGCGGTAGGGGCAGGTCAGGGACGCGCGTCCCGTCCTGGCCGGGCTTGACCCGGCCACCGCCAGGGACGCCGGCGATTATGGCATCGCATGATCCCAAGCACCTGCGTGCCTGGCGATGGGTGGGCTCGACCCACCCATGACGGGAAGCGGCCGCGTGCGATAGCCCTGGCAGTCGTCACCGCTTCTATTGCGGCCGAACCCCACCCGGACCAGGATCGGCCATGCGCGCCATCCTGAGTACGACCAACCCCGTCCGCCTGTCCTTCATCGTCGCCCTGCTCGCCGACGCGGGGATCGAGACGGTTGTGCTGGACACCCATGCCTCCATCGTCGATGGCAGCATCGGCGCCATTCCCCGCCGCTTGATGGTGGATGACGACGCCCACGCCCAGGCCACCGCCATCCTGCGGGAGGCCGGGGAGTTGTGATCCGGACCGAGGGGTATCTCCTCGGCGGACGCGTACGCCACGACCAGCCGGCCGAGGGTTTCCGCAGCGGGATCGAGCCCGTGCTCCTCGCCGCCGCCATCCCGGCCCGCCCGGGCGATCATGTGCTGGAAGCCGGCACCGGCGCGGGGGCCGCGCTGCTGTGCCTGGCCGAACGGGTGGAGGGTATCACGGGCGTGGGGGTGGAGCGTGATCCGGCCCTGGCCGCCCTGGCGCGGGAGAATGCCCGGGCGAATGGGTACAGCGGCCTGTCCTTCGTCGCCGCCGACATCGCCCATCTGCCCCTGGGCGGCTCGTTCGATCATGCCTTCGCCAATCCGCCCTATCACCTGGCACCGGGAACAGCGTCCCCCTCGGCCGGACGGGAGCAGGCGAAGCACGCCGATCCGTCGGTGCTGGCGCACTGGGCCGGCGCGCTGGCGGGGCGCCTGCGGCATCGCGGGACCCTGACCTTCGTGCTGCCGGCCGCGCATCTGCCCGGCTGCCTCGCGGCGATGACCGGAGCCGGCTGCGGTGTCGCACTGGTCGTGCCCTTATGGCCGCGGTCCGGGGAGGCGTCGAAGCTGATGATCGTGCGGGGCATCCGTGGCGGGCGCATGCCAACGGTGCTGCATCCGGGCCTGGTGCTGCATCGGCCGGAGGGTGGGTTCACCCAAGCGGCGGACGCGGTTCTGCGGCAGGGATCAGGCCTGTTCGATGCGGTCGATCGGCCTCAGTAGTCGTCGGCGTTCGGGTGGCGCAGGTGCCACAGACGCTCATGCGCCGCCACCAGGCTCTCCATGTTCCGCCGGCGCGTGCCGTCCGGCGTCAATGGACGGCGGGTCAGCATCATCTCCAGGATATGGAGCAGTTGTTCGGCCACCTCGAAATCGCCCTGGTCACAGGCGTGGTGGAACGCGATCAGGATCTTGTCGGACAGCCGTCGGCTATAGCGCGGCGCGGCACCCGATGTGACCTCCCGACCGACCTCTTCGTCCGTATGGCTCACCGCAACCCCTGTTCTGGAGGTGTATTCCCTGAGTCTTTCCATCATGGCCGGCTCCGCTTCGGAAGTGATCCACGCGGTCCCCCGCCGGACATCGGCGCGGTTCCCACGCCCGATGCTTAGCGGCAGAAGGTAAACACTCCGTTCACAAGCAGCCGTCCATGCCGTCTGAATCGCGTTTGGATTCCCTTTTTTCCGTTAGGAACCGACGCGTCTCGACACGACTATACGCCCCTGGATCATTTGGCCAACCCCAATCTCACGTTCCTATGGCATGCCTATAAATTAACGCATGCCATTTTCAGGGGCAGGGCCTCAAACAACGGCTGGTTGACCGCCATAAACAGCCGGATCGGCGATCGGAGCGTCGAAGGCTTCCTCCCACGTTCCGGCGGTGGAGGCCTTGCTGTACTCGGTGGAGCGGTTCTCGAAGAAGTTCGCGTGCTCCACCGCGTTCAGCATGTCGTCCAACCACGGAAGCGGATTGCGGGCGATGTGGAAGATTTCATTCAGGCCGAGTTCGACCAGCCGCCGGTCGGCGATATAGCGGATATAGTCCTTCACTTCCTGCGCGGTCAGGCCCTGCACCGGGCCGGATTCGAACGCCAGGTCAATGAACGCGTCTTCGTGGTCCACGATCGTCGCGCAGGTGATGTACAGGTCGCGGCGGAACTCATCCGTCCAAATCTCGGGGTTTTCCTGCACGAAGGTGCGGAACAGCTTGATGATCGACTGGCAGTGCAGCGACTCGTCGCGCACGGACCAGGAGATGATCTGCCCCATCCCCTTCATCTTCCCGAAGCGGGGAAAGTTCAGCAGGATCGCGAAGGAGGCAAAAAGCTGCAGCCCCTCGGTGAACGCCCCGAAGGCGGCCAGGGTGCGGGCGATGTCAGCCCGCGAATCAACCGAGAAGCCCTGCATATAGTCGTACTTGGCCTTCATCTCCTTGTATTTCATGAAGGCCTGATACTCGATCTCGGGCATCCCGATGGTGTCGAGCAGATGGCTGTAGGCAGCGATGTGGATCGTCTCGATGTTGGAGAACGCCGACAGCATCATCAGCACCTCGGTGGGTTTGAACACCCGCGCGTAGTGCTTCATGTAGCAGTTGTTCACCTCGACATCGGCCTGGGTGAAGAAGCGGAAGATCTGCGTCAGCAGGTTCCGCTCCCCGTCGCTCAGGTTGCGGTGCCAGTCCTTGACGTCGTCGGCCAGCGGCACTTCCTCGGGCAGCCAGTGGACACGCTGCTGCATGTGCCAGGCTTCGTAGGCCCAGGGGTAGCGGAACGGCTTGTAGACCGGATTTTCCGTCAGCAGGTCGAAGCGCACCGGATGTTCGTCGGCGGCGGGTCGCAGTCCGTCCATGCGGGCGTGGCTCCGTTTCAAGGCGGGAAGGGGGTTCGGGCCGAATCGCGTTGCCCGTCCCAGGTATTGTGGGCGGGTGCTGCTTGCGACGCAAGCGGTGGTAAACACCCAGTGCGATTTCCTTAACCAATTTCCTTCGAGAGCTGATCGAACAGCTTCAGCCGCTCAATCAGCGCCGGCATCTCGCGCAGTGGGATCATATTCGGCCCGTCGCTAGGCGCCTTGTCGGGGTCTGGATGCGTCTCGATGAACACCGCCGCCACCCCAACCGCCAGCGCCGCGCGGGCCAGCACCGGGGCAAATTCCCGCTGCCCGCCGGATGACGCCCCCTGCCCGCCCGGCTGCTGCACGGAATGCGTGGCGTCGAACACGACCGGATAGCCGGTGCCGGCCATGATCGGCAGGCCGCGGAAATCGGTGACCAGGGTGTTGTAGCCGAAGCTCGTCCCCCTCTCACACAACAGCACATTGTGGTTCCCGGTGCTGGCGATCTTGGCGGCGACATGCGCCATGTCCCAGGGTGCGAGGAACTGCCCCTTCTTTACGTTGATCGCGCGCCCCGTCGCCCCGGCCGCCAGCAGCAAATCGGTCTGGCGACAGAGGAAGGCTGGGATCTGCAGCACATCCACCGCCTCGGCCGCCGGCGCGCACTGATCGGCCGCGTGGACATCCGTCAGCACGGGCAGGCCCGTCGTCTCCCGCACCTCCGCCAGGATCGCCAGGCCCTGTGCCATGCCGATCCCCCGCTGGGCACCGACCGAGGTC
>CANJSR010000293.1 GCA_947476855.1 Acetobacteraceae bacterium | reverse complement strand
GGCAGTTCGGCGAACCAGTCGCGGATCGGGGCGAACAGGTCGGTATAGGTCGCGGGGTTGGATCGCGGGGTTCGGCCGATCGGGGACTGGTCGATGTCGATGATCTTGTCGATCAGATCCATTCCCTCGATCCGGTCATAGGCCGTCGGCACCTCGCCCGAGCCCATCAGTCGGCGCGCCGTCGCCTTGTACAGCGTATCGATCACCAAAGTGGACTTGCCGCCGCCGGACACGCCGGTGACGCAGGTGAAGGTGCCGAGGGGGAATTCCGCCGTCACGTCCTTGAGGTTGTTGCCCTTGGCGCCGACGACGCGAAGGATGCGGTCCTTCTGCACGGGGCGGCGCATCGCCGGCACCTCGATCCGGCGGCGGCCGGACAGATAGTCCCCGGTCAGGGATTTCGGGTTGGCCGCGACCTCGGCTGGCGTGCCCTGGGCCACGACATAGCCGCCATGGATTCCGGCGGCCGGGCCCATATCCACGACGTGATCGGCCGCGCGGATCGCGTCCTCGTCATGCTCTACCACCAGGACGGTGTTGCCGAGGTCCCGCAGGCGCCGCAGCGTGCCGAGAAGACGTTCGTTGTCACGCTGGTGCAGCCCGATGGAGGGTTCGTCCAGCACATACAGCACCCCGGTCAGGCCGGAGCCGATCTGGCTGGCCAGCCGGATGCGCTGGGACTCCCCGCCCGACAGCGTGGCCGACCCGCGCGACAGGGTCAGGTAGTCGAGCCCGACATCCATCAGGAACTGCAACCGGTCCACGATCTCCCGCAGGATACGGCGGGCGATTTCCTGGCGCTGGGCGGTCAGTTGCGGCAGCACCTCCTGGAACCACGGCAGGGCATCGCGGATCGACAGGTCGGAGGCATCGGCGATGTGCTTGCCCGCCACCCGCACCGACAGGGCCTGCGGCTTGAGCCGAGCACCGGCGCAGACGACGCAGGGCTTCTCGGCCTGGTAGCGGGACAGTTCCTCCCGCACCCAGGCGCTGTCGGTTTCCTTGCTGCGGCGTTCGAGGTTCCGCAGCACGCCCTCGAACGGCTTGGTGACGGAATAGGCGCGGACGCCGTCCTTGTAGGTGAATTCGACCGCTTCGTCCCCGGTGCCATACAGGATCGCGTCGCGGGCGCGGTCGGGAAGGTCCTGCCAGGGGGTTCGTGTCGTCACCTTATAGTGGCGCGCCATGGCTTGCAGGGTCTGGTCGTAATACGGGCTTTTCGCCCCAGTCCAGGGGGCGACCGCGCCATCGGCGATCGACAGGCGTTCGTCGGGCACAACCAGCATCGGGTCGAAGAACGTCTCAACCCCCAGCCCGTCGCAGGCCGGGCAGGCGCCGTGCGGAGAGTTGAAGCTGAACAGTCGCGGCTCGATCTCCTCCAGCGTGAAGCCGGACACCGGACAGGCGAAGCGGGAGGAGAACACGGTCCGATCGCCACCATCCGCGTTCTCGGCGTAGACAATCCCGTCGGACAGCGCGAGCGCGGTTTCGAAACTGTCCGCCAGCCGAGAGGCCAGGCCGTCGCGGACCACGATGCGGTCTACCACCGCCTCGATCTCATGCTTGGTCTTGCGGTTCAGCGCCGGGACCTCGGCGATCTCGTACAACGTCCCGTCGACCTTCACCCGCGTGAACCCACGGCGTTGCAGTTCGGCGAGTTCCTTGCGGTATTCGCCCTTGCGGTCGCGCACGACGGGGGCGAGCAGCAGCAGCCGCGTCCCCTCCGGCATCGCCATGACGCGGTCGACCATCTGGCTGACCGTCTGCGCCTCGATCGGCAGGCCGGTGGCCGGGGAATAAGGCACGCCCACCCGCGCCCAGAGCAGGCGCATGTAGTCGTGGATTTCCGTCACCGTGCCGACGGTCGAGCGCGGGTTCTTCGAGGTCGTCTTCTGCTCGATCGAAATGGCCGGCGACAACCCGTCGATCGCGTCCACGTCCGGCTTGCCCATCAGTTCCAGGAACTGGCGGGCATAGGCGGACAGCGACTCGACATAGCGGCGCTGGCCTTCCGCGTAGATCGTGTCGAACGCCAACGACGACTTGCCCGAGCCGGACAGCCCCGTCAGGACGGTCAGCTTGTCCCGCGGGAGCTCGACATCCACGTTCTTGAGGTTGTGCTCACGCGCGCCGCGGACGTGGATGGAGCCGGCCATGAGTTTTGGTTGTCCCTTTTTGGGCGATGGGGTATGTTCACAGGATGTTCCGGTTGGCTTAGGCCATTTCCGGGTGGTCATTCAAGGGATTTCAACCCGGCCTGTTCCTTGGGATGGGTGATCTGGGATAGGATCGTCCCTTCAGGCAGAGGATTGGTTCGATGGCGGGCAGCGTCAACAAGGTTATCCTGGTGGGCAATCTGGGGAAGGACCCCGAGGTCCGCAACACGCAGGATGGCAGCAAGATCGTCAACCTGACCCTTGCGACCAGCGAGTCCTGGAACGATCGCGCCTCCGGTGAGCGGCGGGAGCGGACCGAATGGCACCGCGTGGTCATCTTCAACGACCGCATCGGAGAGGTCGCGGAGCGCTATCTGAAGAAGGGCGCCAAGATCTATGTCGAGGGCGCGCTGCAAACCCGCAAATGGACCGACCAGTCCGGCCAGGAACGCTATACGACCGAGGTCGTGATCGGCCGCTTCAACGGCCAGTTGACGATGCTCGACACCCGCTCCGGCGGCGGCGCGGAGGCCGGCGGTGAAATGGGCGGCTACGGTGGGGGCGGCTATGGTGGCGGGGGTGGCGGCGGTGGTGCCCCGGCCCGCGAACGCGCCCCGGCCGCGGCGGGACGGGCCGCCGGCGGTGGCGGACGCGGGGCGGCGGCGCCATCCTGGGATGCACCCAAGGGCGGCGACCTCGACGACGAAATCCCCTTCTAGGCGTTCCGGACTCAGCCCCTGGCGCGGGTTTCACCGACGATCGAAACCCCGCCAGCCGCCGTCACACCAGGATCACCGCTGCGGCTGGCGCGCCATTGCGGGGTCGCGCGCGGTCATCGTCGCCGTCGCGCAGGCCAGGGTGATCACCGCCGCGCCGATCAGCGTCGACACATCGGGGACCTCTCCGAACAGCACCACCCCGAACCCCGCCGCCATGATCAGGCGGGAGTAGTCGAACGGCGCCAGCACCGACAGATCGGCCGCGCGGATGGCCAGCAGCCCGACATAGAGCCCGCTCGACCCCAAGAATGAGATACCGATCATCCAGGGCCAGTACTCGGCCGCGGGCCAGGGCTGGAACAGCGCCGGGATGCAGGCCAGCGATGACAGCACGGTCAGCCAGGCCATGATGGTCATGGTGGAATCCTGCCGCTCCAGCGCCTTGGTCGCGACCATCGATCCGGCGTTCAGCGCCGCCCCGGCCAGCGCCACCAGGTATTCGGGCCGCCAGTCCATGAAAGTGGGCTTGATCACGATCATCGCCCCGGCGATCCCCGCCCCCACCGCCAGCCAGCGGCGCAGGGAAATCCGCTCTCCCAACAGGCTCACGGCCAGCAGGATCAGGAAGATCGCCCGGGTATAGGTCACCGCCGTGGCATCCGCGAGCGGCAGGACCGCAAAGCCGTAGAACAGGCACCACAGAGAGATCATCGTCAGCGCCGCCCGCACGAACTGCAGCCACAGGGTCGCGGTCCGGAACACGACGACACCGACTTCCCGCGCCATGAAGACGACCAGGGCGATGCAGCCGATGTTTCGCATCAAGATGTATTGCAGCGGGCTGGCGGCGTCACCGATGTGGTGGATCAGCACCGTCTCACCGGTCATCAGGACATAGGCAATGATGATCAGGATGACACCGCGATACTGGCCCTGCATCACGGGACGCCGAACCCGCCGCGGCGGAAGGGATCACGGCGTACGACCGCGGGAAGCGCCCGCGTCGGAGACTCCGATCCCTGGCCCCATGTCCTGAACATGCCGCAACTGTCCCCCTGATCCGCGCAGCGGTCAACCTGAACGATCCTTGATTGCAACAAGCTAACACGGAGGAAAGTATCCGGTGGCGGGATGGCGTGAACCGAGCGGTGCAATTGCGTGATTTCTCGCGTTTCCACCAGCCGGCCGAACAGGTTGGGCAGTCCCGAAAGAGATATGGCTTGTCCCGAGGGCGCGGTTCAGGCCGGCGCCTGATGCTTCTGTTTCACAACAAATGACCGCTCCGGCCAGCCCGCCCGCGTCAGTCCCCCGCCTGCGTCAGTCTCCCGCCTGGGCCGCGCGGAAGCCACCCACGCCCCGCTCGATCGCGGTGACATGGTGCGGGCGGAAGCCGCTCGGGTCGGTCGCACCGCAGGAATGGGCGATGATCTCCACCTCCTCCCGCACCCGCATGGCATAGCGGGCGACGCGCACTGCCTTGTCGGTCGGGTCCAGCCCCGAGATCAGTCGCGGTTCGGACGATGTCACCCCGGTGCCGCATTTCATCGCCTGGATGCAGCCCATGCTGAACATGAACCCGCGCGCCGAGGACACGAAATCCGCCCCCATGCACAGCGCCCAGGCCACCTTGTCGGGCGTGATCAGCTTGGCGGAGGCGACGATCCGCACCCGCTCGATCAGGCCAAAGCGTTCCCGCGCGGCGACGACATGGCGCAGCGCCTCCGTGATCGGCAGGCCGACATAGTCGATCAGCGGCGCCGGCGCCGCGCCTGTCCCCCCTTCCCCGCCATCGACCTGGACATAGTCGGGGCAGTGCTCGGGGTTGGCCACACAGTCGCTGAACCAGTCATCGAGGAACGACGGATCACCGACCACGAACTTCACGCCGACAGGCTTGCCGGTGACCCGGCGGACCCGGTCAATGAAGGCGCCGAGTTCCATCACATTGCCAATATCATGGTGGCGGTTGGGGCTGATGCTGTCCTCCCCCACCGGGATACCGCGGATCTTCGCGATCTCGGGCGTGACCTTGATGCCGGGCAGGATGCCGCCCTTGCCCGGCTTGGCGCCCTGCGCCAGCTTGACCTCGAACATCCGCACCTGCTCATGCGCCGCGAGTTCGCGCAGGCGGTCCTCCGACAGGTTCCCCAACGCATCGCGCACGCCATACTTCGCGGTGCCCATCTGCATGACGATGTCGCAGCCACCTTCCAGGTGATAGGGGGCCAGCCCCCCTTCCCCGGTCGCCAGCCACACACCCGCCTGCTTGGCGCCGCGCGACAGGGCGGAGACCGCCGCGTGGCTCAGGGCACCGTAGCTCATGCCGCTGATATTGAAGAAACTCGCGCCGAAAAAGGGCGTGCGGCAGGCGCCCGGCCCCTCGGTCACGCCGATCCATTTGCCTGGAAACGACTGCTTCTCCTCATCCAACACCGGAAAAGCCGCATTCCGAAACACAAAGCTCGGCACATTCTCACTGCCGAAGCTGCTGAGGTTGGAGATACCCTTGGCGGACCTGTAGACCCAGCTTCGATCCAGGCGGTTGAACGGCCGTTCCGCCCAGTCGGGCAGGTACTGGTACTGCCGCATGTATTCGCCGAGGGTTTCCGCGAAATAGCGGAAATAGCCGACGACGGGGAAGTTGCGGAGGATCGTGTGCTGGGTCTGGCGCCGGTCGTGGATATAAAGCGCGACGGTAGCCAGCACGAGTATGGCCAGAAGCACAAGCCAGATCATTGTGACGATCCCTCCGGAAGGGGGAACGACGACCGCCGCCATCCCCGTCAAGCGGGAGGAGTATGCGCCGGAATGGAAAACAAATCGCTAATTTCCAACGAGAAAACGCCCCCGCCGGCGGGACGGCCGGATCGCGACCGGGGCCATGCCCACCGGTTGCGGCCGAGCGGACACGGGCTGGGCGGGCGGCGACCCGGGGGCCGAGCTGGGCCCCATCGGGGCCCGCGCCCGGTTCGGCGCGTCCGACGCTTCCCCGCCGGTCCATTCAAGTTCCACCGGAATGACCACCGGATCGGTCAGCATCAGGGGCACCGCGGCGGCGTTCGCGTGGCCGATTTCCAGCACGGCCGGAAGCTCAAGCTGTTCGGACTGGCGTAGCAGCGTGGCTGGATCGTTGGACATGCATCACCCGTTGTTCCTTTTTTGTTCTAACAACGGACGTGGAAACGAGGCAAGCGCAATCGGCGGGGCCAGTGCCCCGCCGGGTGGATCAGCCCTCGGCCTTGGCCTTGCGCGCCATGGCTTCTTCGGCCGAGGCGACGCCGCCATGCGCGGCCGACCAGCTCACGGGGTCTTCCAGGAAGCGCCGCACCTCGGACAGGGCCTCGTCCGAGAAATACGGGCGGTCCTTGCAGGCCTCCAGCACGTCCCACCAAGTGCACAGGCTGTGCAGCTTGATGTCCATCCGCGCCAGCGTCTCGAACGCGCCGGGGAAGACGCCGTAGAAGAACACGACGAAGGTGTGGTTGCAGATCGCCCCGGCCTCGCGCAGCGCGTTGGCGAAGCGGATCTTGGACCCGCCATCGGTCGTCAGGTCCTCCACCAGCAGGGTGTTCTTGCCCTCGGGCACGTCGCCCTCGATCAG
>CANJSR010000292.1 GCA_947476855.1 Acetobacteraceae bacterium | reverse complement strand
GACGCCGCCCGCGCCTGCGGCTTCTCCCATTGGCGCATCATCCTGCGCCACATGGTCCCCAACGTCATGGCGCCCTTCCTCATCATGATCACCGCCTCGGTCGGTCAGGCGGTGCTGGCCGAGGCATCCCTGTCCTATCTCGGCCTCGGCGTGCAGGAACCCGTCCCGGCCTGGGGCCTGATGCTGCAAGGCGGGGCCGAGGAATATGCCTCCACCGCGCCCTGGATCGCGATCTTCCCCGGCGTGGCCATCATGCTGTCGGTCCTGGGCGTGAACCTGTTCGGCGACGCGCTTCGTGATACGCTGGATCCGAAGCTGCGTGAGCGCTGACAGGAGGAAACAATGACGAACTACGTTCTGGTCCACGGATCGTTCCAGGGCGGCTGGATCTGGCAACGCGTGGCATCTCGCCTGCGCGCCGCCGGGCACACCGTCTACGCCCCGACGATGGAGGGTTGTGGCGAACGCCGCGGCCAACTCCGCCCCGGCATCGACACGACGTCGATGGCGAATGAGGTCGCGGACCTGCTGTTCTACGAAGACCTGAACGACGTCGTGATGGTCGGCACAAGCTCGGGCGGGATGATCGCCAACCGGGCCGCGGAACTGATGCGCCACCGGATCAAGCGGCTGGTGCTGGTCGATGCCCTGGCGCTTTTCCATGGGGAACGGACCCGCGACATCGTCAAGCGCCCCGGCCCGCCGGCGACCGGCCTCGCATCCGGCCCGTCGCGAGAGGACGCCGAGACGAAACTGTTCGAGGGGCTGGACCCCGCGACGATGGCCTGGGCGCTCGACCGCTATACGCCGCATCCGATCGGCTGCTCGGAGACACCCGTCGTGTTGACGGATTTCTGGGACATGAGCTGGGATGCGGCGGTGATCTGGTGCCGCCAGGCGCCCAACCCCGGCGAAGCCCACCAGCGTCGCTCCTGCGCTCGGCTCAAGGCCAAGTGGATCGAGATGGACACCGGCCACTACCCGATGCTGACCATGCCGGATGAACTGACCGGGCATCTGCTGGCCGGCTGAGCACCATGCGTGATCCGGCTTCCTGGCTGCGGCGGCGGTCCATCCGCCCGCCGCTGGCCATGGTCATCTATGACTGCGACGGCGTGCTGATCGACAGTGAGACGATCTGCAACCGCGTGGTGGCCGAGGACCTGAGCGCCCTCGGCTGGACCATCACGACCGAGGAGGCGGAACACCGCTTCATCGGCCTGTCCTTCCACGACATGAAGCCGGTCGTGGAGGAGCGGATCGGGCGTGCCTTGGCGCACGACTGGGTGGACCGACTGGTGGGACGCGTGGTCGCGGTGATGGCGGCCGAGGCCGAACCCATCCCCGGTGCCCCGCAGGCCCTGCTCGCGACCACCGCGCTGGGGCTGCCCTGGCGGATCGCGTCCAACTCCTCCCACGCCGAGATGGCCGCGAAGTTCGGCCGCAACGGGCTGCTGGATGTCGTGGCGGGCCGGATGCACAGCGCGGATGAGATCATCGCCGCCGGCGGCAGGGGCAAGCCGGCGCCCGATGTCTTCCTGGCGGCGGCGCGGGCGGAGGGCATTGATCCGGCCGCCTGCGTGGTGATCGAGGACTCGCTGGCCGGCGTGCGGGCAGCGGTTGCCGCCGGCATGGACTGCCTGGGGTTCAGTCCGGGCGGCGAAGGTGGCAGGTTGCGCGACGCGGGCGCGACGCCCTTCCATTCCATGCACGACCTGCCGGACCTTCTGCGTCTGGCGCTGGAGAACCAAGCGTGACGATTGACGCCCTGATCTGGGTCTATCCGTGGACGAAGGCGCTGCACGTCATCAGCATGGTCGCCTGGATGGCCGGGATGTTCTATCTGCCCCGGTTGTTCGTCTATCACTGCGAACTCGCCCCCGGTTCGGCCGAAAGCGAGCGGTTCAAGGTGATGGAATGGCGGCTGCTGAAGCAGATCATCAACCCCGCCATGATCGCGACCTGGGTGTTCGGCACGATGCTGGTCCTGACACCCGGGGTCATCGACTGGTCATCGGACTGGTGGCACGTGAAACTCACCGCCGTGATCCTGATGGCCGGCTTCCATGGCGCGATGTCGAAGTGGCGGCGGATGTTCATGGACGACAAGAACACCAAATCCCACAAATTCTACCGCGTCGCGAATGAGGTCCCGACCGTCCTGCTGATGATCATCGTCATCATGGTGATCGTGCGTCCGTTCTGAACGTCTCCTGCGCCAGGGCGTTCCCCACACGCGCGATGACCGAGGCCCAGTCGCCCGGCGCCGGCTGGCGGAACTGGCGCAGCGTCGGATACCAGGGGCTGTCGTCGCGATCCCGCAGCCAGCGCCAGCACGTGTCGTGCCGGTTGAGCAGCCAGACCGGCCGCCCCAACGCACCGGCCAGATGTGCCGCGGCCGTATCGACGGCGATCACCAGGTCCAGGCCCTCCATCAGCCCCGCCGTATCCGCGAAATCCGCGATATGGGCGGCGGGATCGTACATCCAGCTTTCGTCGGTCTGCGTCCCCTCCCGGCCGACGCACAGCGACACGAACCCGCAATCCCCGATCGTCGCGAGCGGGGCCAATGCCTCCAGCGGAATGGAGCGGCGACGGTCGATCGCGGCGGCATGTGGGTTGTCCGGCCTTTGCCCGCCGGCCCAGGCCAGCCCGATCCGCCGCCCGGGCAGGCTGGCCAGCCGTTCGTGCCAAGGCGCCACCCATTCGGGATCGGAGCGGAGATAGGCGGTCGTGGCGGGGATCGTTTCCAGCACCGTACCGAACAGGCGCGGCAGGCTCATGAGCCAGCAATGGAAGTCGAACCAGGGCATCGGCGTCCCCGTCGCCACGACCTGAGACACGCCGGGCAGCGACCGCAGCAGGCGCACCAGCGGCGCGGGCGCCTCCAGCACGACGGTGGCGCCACGTTCGGCCAGCAGGGGCGCGTAGCGGCAGAATTGCAGCGTGTCGCCGAAACCCTGTTCGGCGCGCAGCAGGACGGTGTGGCCCACCGCGTCCTTCAGGTCGGTCAGCGGCCTCGCCGCCGGGTTCAGCACCGGATTCAGGGCCGGCACGCGCCAGGGGTCGACGTCCAGGCGAGCCTCATAGGCGTCCCAGCCGTCGGTGAAGCGGCCGGTGAGGAGGAGGACCATCGCCAGGTTCAGCCGCGGTCCCGGGTCGTCCGGGCGTTCGGCCAGCGCCATGCGGCAGGCGAGTTCGGCTTCCTCCACCCGGCACTGCTCCAGCAGCACCAGGCCGAGATTGCCGCCCACGGTCCACATCGGCGCGCCGAGGCGGGCGGCGACGCGATAGCAGGCCTCGGCTTCCGGCAGGTCGCCCAGCTTGTGGCGGATCAGGCCGAGATTGATCCACGCGCCCGGCGCCTCGGGGTTGATGCGGATGGCGCCGCGGAAACTGTCCTCGGCTTCGGCGAGGCGGTTGCGGTCGTGATGCACCATGCCCAGGACGTGGCGCGCGGCGGCCGTGTCCGGGGCGTGTTGCAAGGCGAGGCGGGCGGCCTGTTCGGCATCATCCAGACGCCCGTCTTCCCGATGGGTGAAGGCGAGGCGGGTCCAGGCGTCGATCAGGTCCCTGCCGCCAGGAGGGGCAAGGCGGGGGCGGGGCGGAAGAACGCGGGCATTGTTCATATTTTGTTCTTTATCGACCCTCCGCCCATCGAGGCAAGCGCTTTCGTGTTACCGGGGCACGATCCGGAACGACATGACCCGTTCCGCCGGGATCGGCGCCGCGGGGAAAACATTGGTCTTGTAGGCGTCGATCCCGAAGGTCTCGACCGTCAGGATGCCGGACGGATCGACTTCCAGGGTCGAGTAGGCGAACTGGTCGGGGATGAAGAAATCCATCGGCTGGGGCGGCCCGCCCTGCGGTCCGAAGCGGCGATGGGTGACGGTCAGGCCGGGGAAATCGGCGGGCAGGCCGGTGGGCGGCTGGTTCATCGCGGCGAGCCTGGCCTGGCGCAGTGCGAGTCCGCGTTCGACTGCGGCCTGGTCGTGGCCGGGGAAGAAATCCGGCCCGCCGGCGCCGATCGGGCCGGAGACGATCTGGAACGTGGCCGGCACCGGCGCCATCGTTCCGGCCGGCGTCTGGTACTGCAGGGTCGTCACGCGCACGAAGTGATCGTCGGTGGTCAGGAACACGACGTTGGTGATGGCGTTCTCGGCGATGAAGCCCAGCAACTCGTTGCGTTCCGCCCGATAGCCGCCGAACCATGATTTCCCGTCCTGGTTCTGGGTGCCGGGCGCGGGCCAGCGGCTGTTGAGGATCGGCTCCCCCGATCCGGCCTGGTCGATGGGGGAGGAGATGCCGACGAACTTCCAGGTCCGCCCCGCCCGCTGTTCGGCCAGAAGGGTTGCCTTCAGCCACGCCATCTGGGTGCGGCCGAGCATGGTGCGCTTGGGGTTGTCTGCGCGGGGACCGGTTTCCTCGTTCGGCCAGGGGGTGACGTTGGGTGCGCCGAGGCGGGCATCGCGGTAGGTGCGGCCATCGGTCTGGATGTAGACGGCATGGGCGCCCCAGGGCTGCGCGAACCAGTTGCGCGGCGTGGCGTGCATGCGCGGATCGGAGGGCTGGTCGACGATCGGGCCGGTGACCCGAAGGCCGGCCGCGGGCGTGCCGGCGATGGCGATTCTGGTCGGGTGGTAGGCGTAGACGGCCTTCTCCATCACCCGGAATGCCATGGTCTGGTTGTTGAAGGGACCGGTTTCGTTGGTATCGAGCGTGGGATCGAGGTTGAAGCCCCGCGATCCGGGCGGGGCGCCGCCGGCCTGCAGGTCGGCCGACCCGAGCTCATGATTGTCGAGCATGGTGTAGTGACCGGTTGCCTGACGCATCGGACGCAGCCCCTGCTGGCCGGTCAACGCGGTGGCGCCATCCGAGGTGACGCCCAGGCTGTTCTCCCGATACTTGCGGAGGAAATCAGCCAAGCCCTGTTCCGCTTCCGCCTGCGTGGCGTTCGCGGTCAGGCGGATCGTCGCGGGCGAGCCCTTGGCCGCGACCTCGTACATCGCGTCACCCAGCAGGATGAAGAAATCGAGATCCCGGTCACCGATATTCGCCGCGGCCGGATAGGGACGATAGCGGCCGTCGGCGTCGCCGGTGAAGCCGAAGCGCAGTCGCACCTTCTGGTCGGGGGCGGGCGCGGTGTTGAAGCGCCCGGTATCGGCCGGATCGCAGACCACGGCGCAGAACCGGTAGTGGTAGCGGGTGCCGGACCGCAGCCCGTCCACCGGGATCTTCACGGTGAAATCATCGTCCGGGACCGTGGGTTGGGCGGCGCGGTGGACGATCGTTGCAAAGCCCGGGTCGGGGGCGATTTCCAGGCGCACGGTCACCGGCTTTCCGGCATCCGTCGCGCGCGCCCACAGGATCGCGGAGGTCCCGGTTGGGTCCCCCGCGGCAATCGCGTCGATGCGTGGCTGCGCAAAGGCCGGGACCGAGACCAGGGCCGCGGCCGACAAGGCCAGGACGAAACGACGCATCAAGGGGACTCCTGGGCTTGGATGGTAGGGATGGCGACTGCGTTCTCGGCGGCTCGATCGCTGTGGTTCAGCGCCCCCGTCATGCCGGACGCAGGTCCGCCATCCACGGCTTTCCCAGTCAGGAACAGGGGAAAGTCGTGGGTGCCGGGCCTGCGCCCGGCATGACGGGGTTGGGCAAGCCGCGGGTCGCGTGACGGGACCCGAGGCGCCGTCCTTGTTACCAGGCTTCCTTGCCGGCCTTCGGACGCACCATCGCCTCCGCCTGCTTCGCCTGCATCTCCGCCTCGTGCTTGTCGAACATCAGCTTCGCCGCCGTCGTGCGCTTCTCGGTCAGCAGCTCGCGGTTGTTCGCGCACCAGTCGAACGATTCGATCCGCGGCTGGTTCATCTTGGAGAAATGCGGAATCACATAGCGCTGATACAGCTCGTAGGAGCGCTTGGTCTCCTCGAAATCCGCCCAGTTGTGGACCTGCTGGAGGAACACGCCGAAATCGCCCTGCTTGTCGTACAGCCGCTGGATCAGCGCGATCGCGTCATCGGGTGTGCCGATCACGCCGAACTTGTTCTCCACGAACCATTCCGCCGCGTCCTGGCCCTGCGGCACGATGAAGCGGGGCTGGTTGTTGTTCAGGTAATTCAGGTACGGCTCGAACCCGTACTTCACGTTCTTGAAGGCCTGCTCCCGCGTTTCCGCGATATGCATCGGCCCGACCAGGCGCAGCCGCGACCGGTCCATCTGCCGGCCGTGTTCGGCGGCGATGTCGTTGGCGATCTTCCAGTTCGCCGCCAGCGCGTCATAGCCGAACGGGTTGGTCGCCGCGACGCAGATCATCGACAGGTCGTACTTCCCCGCCAACCGCCCGCCCGATGGCGTGACCGAGCTGACAACCGCCACTTCCGGATGCGGATGTGAATACGGCAGCATATGCGCCCGGGCACCGACGAAGTTGTACCACTCGGTCTTCTCGGTGACGATCTCGCCCTTGAAGAAGCGCAGG
>CANJSR010000291.1 GCA_947476855.1 Acetobacteraceae bacterium | reverse complement strand
GTACAAGGATATCGAGGCCGGGCGCGGCCTGCTGTATCGCGCCTGCCTGTCCGCCAACCCCTTCCCCGACCCGTTCCTCGCGGCGTCCGCCAAGATCTTCAACAATGAGATGTCGTTGCGGGTCACATCCGAGGCCGTTCAGGTGCATGGCGGGTTTGGCTTCACCGATGAATACCCGGTCTCCCGCCTCTATCGCGGCGCGCGCTACGGCTCGATCGGCGGCGGGGCGTCTGAGACGCTGCGCGACCTGATCGGCAAGAAGATCGTCGGCGACTTCGACACGACCGACGGCATCATGGGCCTGGGAACCTTCTGACGTGCTGCTGATCGAGGCGGATGGAAAATCCCTGTTCGCCGAACATGGCATCCCCGTCCCGGTGGGCGTTGTCGCGACCGAAGCGGGGGTGCTACCTCCCGGCGTCGGTCCCTGGATGGTCAAGGCGCAGGTACCGGTGGGCGGGCGCGGCAAGGCGGGCGGGATTGCCCGCTGCGCCTCCGCCGCCGAGGTCAGCGCCGCGACCGGTCGCATGCTGGGGGCCCGCCTGAAGGGGCACCAGGTCGATGCCTGCCTGATCGAGCAGGCGGCGACGGGCCAGGAACGGTACCTGTCCGTCATGGTCGACGCGGCCGGCTACGGTTTCCGGGTGATCTGGTCCGCCGCCGGCGGGGTGGAGATCGAACAATCCGGCACCGCGCACGGCCGGCTCTGCCCGCCCGATCCGGACGCGGTCGCCGCGGCCCTGGCCGAGATGATCGCGGACGAACCGGATGCCTGGCGGTCGACCGTCGCTGATATCGGGCACCGGCTGACCAGGATGCTGGTCCAACGCGAACTCGCACTGGCCGAGATCAACCCGTTGTTCGTCTCGGAATCCGGGTGCGTCGCCGGCGATGCCAAGGTGGTCGTCGACCTGAATGCCGTCGAGCGCCAGCCTCTGCTCGCCAGCATGATTCGTGTCCGGCCCGCCATCTACGCCGATGCGAACCGCAAGCTGGAAGAAGGGTTCGATTACGTCGAACTCGATCCGAAGGGAGAGATCGGGCTGGTCACGACGGGCGCCGGCCTGTCGATGATGCTGATCGATGAACTGACAGCCCGTGGCGCCAAGCCGCTGAATTTCTGTGATATCCGCACCGGCCAGATGCGCGGCAGCCCGGCGCGCCTGATGCGCGTGCTGGAATGGATCACGGCCCGAGACTCTCTGAAAGCCGTGCTGGTCAACATCTTCGCCGGCATCACCGACCTGGGCGAGTTCGCCGGCCTGCTGGCCACCGCGATCGAGGGCACGCCCGGCCTGCAGGTCCCCGTCGTCGCCCGCCTGGTCGGCCGCGGTGCCCCGGAGGCTCGCGCCATCCTCGCCGAACGCCAGCCCTCCATGCTGGTGACCGAAGACCTGGAGGAAGCCCTGGCCCGCATCGAGTTGATCGTCCGAGGGAGGCCGGCATGACCCGCCTGCTTCCCGGGCGTGATTCGATTCTTCCCCCTCTCCCCCGTGGGGGAGAGGGCCGGGGTGAGGGGGCAACCACCCCCCGTCGGGAGTCCCTCCCATGATCCACACCCTCGCCCGCGAAACCCCCGTCATCGTCCAGGGGATCACCGGCCGCATGGGCCGCACCCATGCCGGCCTCATGCGCGCCTATGGGACCAACATCGTCGGCGGGACCTCCACCCGCACCGACATCAAGGAAGCCGCCGACGTGCCCGTCTTCGCTGATTGCGCGGAGGCCGTTGCGGCGACCGGGGCCATCGCCTCCGTCATCATGGCCCCGCCGCTGGAAACCGAGGCCGCGGTGCGGGAGGCCCTGGCCGCCGGCATCAAGCTGGTCGTGACCGTGGCGGAGGGCGTACCATTGCATGACGCCATCGCCATCGGGCGGGCGGTGAACCAGGCCGGCGCGTTCTGGGTTGGCGCCTCCACCCCCGGGCTGGCGATCCCGGGGGAGACGAAACTCGGCTTCCTCCCGGATGTCTGCCTGCGGCCCGGACCGCTGGCGATCATGACCAAGAGCGGGACGCTGTCGTACGAGGTCGGGTACCGCCTCGCCCGTGAAGGCCTGGGGCAGAGCATCTGGGTCGGTGTCGGCGGCGACCCGGTCAAGGGCCTGCGCTTCGCCGACCTGCTGCCGATGTTCTTCGAAGACCCCCGCACCGAGGCCATCGTCCTGGTGGGTGAGGTCGGCGGCACCGAGGAAGAGGAATGCGCCGAGGCCTATGCCCGCCTCGGCCGCCGCAAGCCCCTGCACGCGCTGATCGCCGGGCGGGAGGCAAAGGAAGGCGTCTCCATGGGCCATGCCGGCGCGCTGGTGCATGGGGAGAGCGGGACGCTGGACTCGAAGAAGCGCCGCCTGGAGGCGGCCGGGGCGCGGGTGTACGCGTCGCTGGAGGATTTGGTTCGGGGGTGTGTGGGGGGATAGTCGCTCCGCCCCAGATGACCACGCGGTTGGAGGACCCAGGCGGTAACCACCCACGCTCCCCCTCCCCTTGAGGGAGGGGGCCGGGGGGAGGGGTAGAAGCCCCCCGGTCCGTGCCGCTGCCTACCTCCCACCCCGACCCTCCCCCTCAAGGGGGGAGGGAGAAGAAAACTCCTACCCCAACCCCTTCACGAACGCCGCCCGCTGCCGGCTGGCGGACATCAGGAACGCCATGTCCGTGCCGGTGGACACATACCGCGCGCCCATCTTCACGAACTTCGCCATCAGGTCATCGCGCGCGGCCAAGCCGCCAACGCCGACATGCTTGCCGTGCTTCTTCGCGGCGGCGATCACCTTCTCGAACGCCTCCGCCAGACGAGGATGATCGTACTGGCCGGTGATCCCCATCTCCCCGCACAGGTCGTTGCTGCCGATCAGCAGCAGGTCGACGCCGTTGGTGCCGGCGATCTCGTCGATGTTCTCGACCGCGGCCAAAGTCTCCACCATCACGCACAGGGTCGTCGCGTCGTTCATTGCCGCGTTCGTTTCGGCGATCGGGAAGCTGCGATACTGGTACTGCGACAGCGCCCCGCCCGCGGACCGGTGCCCGATCGGGGGGAATTTCACCAGGTCGACCATCGCCTTCGCTTCGGCGGCGGAGCGCACATGCGGCGTGATCACCCCCATCGCCCCGCCATCCAGCACGCGGCAGATATACTCGGGCGTGTTCGCCGGCACGCGGACCAGAGGCGTGATCCCGATCTGCTGGGCCGAGATGCAGATCTGGCACACCGTGTCGATCGACAGCGTGTTGTGCTCCATATCCACATAGATCGTATCGAATCCGGCGGTCTGCGCGATCTGCGCGATCTCGATCGAGCGTGACAGCCGCACCGTCATCGAGGCAACGACCTCATCGCGGGCGAGCTTTTCCTTCATATGGTTGCGCAGGATCGCGCGCAGTTCGGACATGGTTGTTTCCTCCTGTGGTCAGCCAGCCTGTCACCGGGTTCGACGGCCGGCAAGCAGCCTCAGGCCGGCTGCCATTTATGGCGGGCGACGAGCCATTGCCGCAGCGCCAGCAGCGCGGGCGGAGAGGTCGCGGGCGCGGCGGCGCTGGCCTCGGCCCCGCCGACGACGCGGGCGCCGACCGCGAGGGCAAGGGCCTGGACATCCAGCGCGGCGGTGGCCTCGATCGCCGCCTGGCGCCACAGTGCGACCCGCGCGGCCGGCGTCAGTTGCGGCAGGACCAGGGTGCACTCAAGCCGAGCGGCGGTGGCGGCGGCGTGGAAGGAGTCGAGGAGCGGGCCGTTGGCCTGGGTCAGTTCGGTCAGCACCGGCAGGGTCGGGAACGCCTCATCCCGCACCGGGCGGCCGGTTTCGTCGCGTCCCCCCAATGCCAGCAAAGGCTGCCCGCCGGCGGCGACCAGTTCGGCCACCTGCCGGTCGACCTTGTGGCCGCGGGCAAAGGCGGCATCGATCGCGCCACGCCCGAAGGCGGCGGCGACTCCATCGGCCGGCACGGTCAGCACGGGTTCGGCGGTGACGCCCAGGATTTCCAGCGCCAACAGGCCAGCCAATCCGGTGGAGGCAAGGTGCGGCAACGCGATTCGCACGGCTTTCCGGGCGCGCAGGGCGCCGGGCCGCACCACCAGGACCCCGGGCGTGAGGCATGCCATTACGGACGTCCAGCGGCTGAGGTCGTATTTCGCGCGCGGATCGCCGACCAGCCAGGCGATCGCGGCGTCACCGGGGGCGAGCAGGACGGTGCGCCCGTCGGGGTCTCCGCGCGTTGCGAACTGGTTGGCGCCGGTCACGCCATCCGGGCCGCCGACGGCGTTGCGCGTCAGCATGGTCTCGGGCGGCAGGGCCTGCGCGAGGGCGGGTTGGACCACCCTGCTCCATCGATCCAGCAGCCCGCCATCGGGGCCGGCGATCAGGACCACGGCCTCGGGGATGGTTGAGACGGGTCTTGGTACAGGCGTCGCCATCGCCGCCCGCCCGATCAGAGGCAAGCCGGCCAGCAGCGTCAGCAAGGCGCGCCGACGCGGAAACAGCAGGGCGTCGGTCATGGCAGGCCTCCTCCCACGCGGACCGGTCGGGCACAACCGGCACTGGGCAGACTCCTAGCTTGCCCATCCCGGTATGGCCAGCCCCCGAAACCGCTTGGGTCCGTCCGGGTTGCCCCGGGGCGGTGGGGGGCGTTTAATCCGGCCCATCACGCCAAGCCAGAAGAGTGACACCATGTCGGACGTTCAGGAAAAGCCAACAACCCCCACCGAAACCATCGAGCTCGACGCAATCGTGGTCGGCGCGGGCCTGGGCGGTCTATACGCGCTGTATCGCCTGCGCGGCCTCGGCATGCGCGCCTTGGCGTTCGAGGCCGGGAGCGGCGTCGGCGGGACCTGGTTCTGGAACCGCTATCCCGGCGCACGCTGCGATGTGGAGAGCCTGGAATACTCCTATGCGTTCGACAACAACCTCCAGCAGGAATGGCACTGGCCGGAGCGCTACGGGACGCAGAAGGAAATCCTGCGCTACATCAACCATGTGGCCGACCGCTTCGACCTGCGCCGCGATGTGCGGTTCAACACGCGGGTGAAGTCGGCGCTGTTTGATCCGGCGACGAACAAATGGACCGCGCGGACCGACAAGGGTCAGGTCGTGACGGCGCCGTTCTGCATCATGGCGACGGGCAACCTCTCGACACCGCGGGTGCCGGACTTCAAGGGCATCCATGATTTCAAGGGCAAGTGGTACCACTCGGGCCTGTGGCCGCATGAGGGTGTGGACTTCACCGGCCTGCGCGTCGGCGTGATCGGCACCGGCTCGTCTGGCGTCCAGATGATCCCGCTGATCGCGCAGCAGGCGAAGCACCTGCATGTGTTCCAGCGCACCGCGAACTATAGCCTGCCGGCCGAGAACCGGCCGATGGACCCGGCAACCGAGAACAAACACAAGACCGAATACACCGCCCGTCGCGCCGCCGCGTTCGAAACGCCGTTCGGGATCGCGGGATTCCCACCGCCCACCAAGTCCGCGCTGGATGTGTCCGAGGCGGAACGCAACGCGGCCTATGAGGCGAAGTGGCAGGAAGGCGGCAGCATCAGCTTCCTTTATGCCTACAACGACCTGCTGGTGAACAAGGAATCGAATGATACGGCTTCGGAGTTCGTCCGGAACAAGATCCGCTCGATCGTCAAGGACCAGAAGACGGCCGAGTTGCTGGCGCCGAAGGACCATCCGATCGGGACGAAACGTCTCTGCCTGGATACGAACTACTACCAGACCTACAACCGGCCGAACGTGACACTGGTCGATGTGCGTTCGGCGCCGATCCAGGAGATCACCGAAAAGGGCGTGCGCACGGCCGACGCGGAGTACGAACTCGACGCGATCGTCTTCGCGACAGGGTTCGATGCCATGACGGGCGCGCTGCGGGAGATCGATATCCGTGTCGGCAATGGCCCGACCCTGGCCGACAAATGGCACGGCGGGCCGATGACCTATCTGGGGATCATGGTCTCAGGCTTCCCCAACATGTTCATCATCACCGGGCCTGGCAGCCCTTCGGTGAAGACGCAGATGATCGTCGCCATCGAGCAGCACATGGACTGGATTTCCGGGTGCCTCGCGCAGATGCGTGTGAACGGGAAGAAGCGGGTGGAGCCGACGGCGGAGGCCGAACAAGGCTGGGTGCAGCACGTCAACGACGTGGCGGACAGCACCTTGTACCCGCTGGCGAATTCCTGGTACGTGGGCGCGAATATCCCGGGCAAGCCGCGGGTGTTCATGCCCTATGTCGGCGGGTTCTCCGGCTACAAGAAGCGCTGCGACGCGATCGCGGCGAACGGCTACGAAGGCTTCGTGATGGAGGGCTGATTCGGGCGGGCGGCGGGTCTCTCGCCGCCCTTGACGAACCCACCTGTCGTCCTTGCATACTTACCGGTAGCAAACGCCAGGAAACGCCGCCATGCGCCTCATGTGGTTCCATCTGATGCCGTATACCGAGCTGCCGGATGATTTCCGCCAGAAGCACCGCTCGGTCTGGGTCGATATCCATTCGTCGCTGTTCGACC
>CANJSR010000290.1 GCA_947476855.1 Acetobacteraceae bacterium | reverse complement strand
TCGATCCCACTGAATGTGTCGGTCGAACCCCAGGGATCGACGACGGTGGTGCCGTTCAGATCGACTGTGATGCCCTTGGTGATCGCGGGATCGGCCAGGCCCCAGCTATAGGACAGCATATCGTTGCCGGCGCCGCCGTTGATCGTGTCGGCGCCCTTGTAGCCATCCATGTAGTCATCGCCGTCGCCGCCATTGATCAGGTCGTCGCCGGCCACCCCCTGCAGTGTGTCGGCGTTCTTGCTGCCGGTCATCGTGTCCGCGCCGGCCATCACCAGCGCCAGCGCGTCGAAGCCGTCCTGGCCCACGCCCAGCCAGGATGCATGAAAACCGGTCAGGTTCACGGCCAGGCCGGAGATGGCGATCCACTGCGTCGTCTGGGTCGCGTCGAACAGGGTGATTGATCCGATCACGCCGCCGGTGGGTACACCAGCCACGTCATAGGTGAACCCGGCGCCGTTGATGACGACCTTGGTGCCGTTCGGGTTGGTATAGGTCGTGCTCGTGGGCGACCGCGCCGTGATCGTGGCGCCGGTCTGGAACATCTCGGTGGCGCCGGTGCTGGGCGGGCTGGCGTTGAAGACGGTGTAGAGCGCCATGAGCCTGAATTCTCCTGTTTTGGACGGTATCGGCACGAGGGCGGCCGCCGGTTTGCCAATTATTTGAGACGGTAACGAAAATTCAGAATTCGCACAATAACCCGCTCAGGGTCGTAAAATATATGGCTCTTATACCAACCTGCCTAGGGCCTGTTCGCATTTAAGGACTTGGCAAATCGACGGAAAACCCAGTGTCCTGGCGTTTCAACCGGGGACCCACCATGCAAATACTCAGCGACGCCCGGTGGGCCAAGTTTGAAGCCGCCATCGTCGCGGTCAAGCTGCGCAAGGCGCGCCCGCGCAAGGACGACCGGCGCACGATCAAGGCGATCATCTGGCGGCTCGACAACGGTGCCAAGTGGCGGTCGATCCCGGCCGAACTGGGCGACTGGCACCATGCCTACCTGCGCCTACCGCCGCTGGGCTGTCAGCGGCGTCTGGGACAGGATCATGGCGCATGTCGTGGCCGAAGCCAAACCGAAGCAGGCGTTCGCCTGTATCGACGGCACCGTGGCCCGGGCGCACCAGAAGGCGGCCGGCGCTCGGCTGATCAAACCGACACGTTGAGTCTGCGGTTCAGTCGCAGGCAAGGCAGCAACGAGCAGGCGATCGGTCGGTCCCGCGGCGGTCTGACGCGATCCCGGTGGTGCCCTCCCGCAGGAACGCAAAGGAGAAGAAGCCATCGCCACCCGTTACGACAAGACGGAAACGTCTTATGCGGCCGGGATCGCAATAGCGGCGACACTCGACTGGTTTAAGTCTTCGCGATGATAGGTATTCAAGTGCGAACAGGCCCTAGCTTGCACTCCCGACGTTTGATGTCAGCGTGATCATGCCGGCTCTGGTGGGGATGCTGCCGTATTTTGTCGATAACGGCCTGGGTCCACAGCCGGCCACGACTGGGCGAGACCGGATCACCGGCCTTCCCGCGACGATCTTGCGGCGCACCGCGTCATATTCAAAGCAGAACTGGCCGTCGCTTGCAGCTTGAGGCGGTCGCCGCACTTCCGTCATTGGGTCCGGCTAGGGGAGGCGGATCGGCGACACATCTCCGGTCGAAGTGTCGATGGTCAGGTGCCGCCGCGGTTTGTGTTCAGGCTGCTCGTTCGGGTGCCAGATGGTGCCGACAGGGAGATTCTGTTTCTCATAATTCCCAACAGCGTCAGAGATACGGAGACGATGATGGGACCCAGAACAACACCCGACGCTCCCATCAGGATCAGTCCGCCAGCGACGGCAATGAAGGACGGCACCGTGTGCAGCATGAGCCTCCTGCCAACGAGGATCGGGTAGACCACGTTGTCAACGAGCCCAACGACGATGGTACCCCAGGCGGCCAGTATAGCTGACGATGTGACGTCGCCGGCCAGGGCGAGGAACAAGGCCGTGGGCGCCCAGATCACGAATGCCCCAAGGAACGGCACCACCGCGAGCAGGCCCATCAGCACGCCCCAGAACAGGGGCGCTGGCAATCCTAACCACCAGAACATGACTCCGCCGAGAACGCCCTGTAAGGCCGCCACCGCGGCCATGCCGAGAACCGTCGCGAAGATCGTGTTGACCACGCGATCGGCAATTCTTGAGAACTCCATCGCTGTCAAGGGCAACACATATTCGATGGTTGCTCGAATCGTCTCCCGGTCACGCAGGAGATAGAAGAGAAAGTAGAACGTCAGCATCAGGTTGAGCATTCCCGTGAACGAACCTTGGACCAAGGTGCCGCTCCATCCGGCAAGCCATGACGTGGATGCCTTGACGAGATCGGGTATGTCGAACCTCTCGTTGAGCACGCGGAGCACGGGTGCCAGCGACGGTCGGTTTTCGATTGCGCGCATCCAGCTATCTGAATCGATCAAGGACTGAACGAGTACCGCGCTGCGGCCGGCTTCGTTGAGCAACGTACCGAGCACCACGAAGGCAGGAACCACGACGATGACGGCCACGATGGCCACCGTCGCCGCGGCGGATAGGCCGACCGAGCGCACCGCCGTTCGCATCTTCGTATCAAGGGGAGCGAAAAGGACCGCCAGAGTGGCCGCCCCGACGATCGCGGGGATGAATGGAATGGCAAGAAGGTAGCAAAGAAAGAGGCCGAGAACGATACCGCACATCAGGATGACGGTGGAAATCGTCCGGCGAGGAAATGGGCTTTCCGGCATGGTCAATTCCCCGAGCCGCGGCGCGCGTGAATCAAGTGGGATACACGGCGAGTGTCAGATCTGCCTGGCGGACGAGCCGCTGGGATATGGGCCATGCGTTCCGCGCGTTGAGGGCACGACGCGGTTGCGGAACAGAATGCCCGCAAGGCGGCATTTTGAATCGCAAGGCAGGGCAACTGCATCGCCTGATCATCCCCGATTACCATCACTCAGCCGACAGTCGCTAAATGCATGTGGCGCGAGTGCTCCTTTCATCGGACAGATTGATGGCTTTCCTCCCGGTGGTTCGGGAACCAAAAGCTCAGGGCAACCGAAGGGTGGACTGAAATCCAAGCTGGCAACGCGTGCATGAGACATTTTGAAATTCAGTCTTCATCTTCAATTGGAGCGACTCACCCGGCGGCCGCCAGTCGAGCAGATCGTCGGGTACGTCAGCCCGCACGCTGTCCCATTCCGACAGGCCGGACTCATGCTGAGCGATGGCAACAACCGCTACGTCTGGCGATCGCCACCCTCCACGCTGGCGGCCGTTGAACAGCATGACCCAACTTCATTGAAATCTGAGCAGGCGAACGACGCCCGCCATTTTCGGATATTCATATGCCATGGCGTGCCGATCGCGCGGCTGCGTAGACCTTAGCCGTGCAGGCCACGACAACCCCCGACGCCAGTGACCCCGGCGCGATCGCAAACGCGGCGGCAGAAGGGGTTATCCGTTCAATACTCGTCCCGTTGCTGGCCGCCCAAAGCCGCGGCAACGCATGCGATGAAAGCGCCAACCAGCATCGACAGGCCTGCGAAGATCGCAAGGTACATCCCCGCCTTGCGAGCGGCGTCCGCCGCCTCCCGCGTTTTTACTTCCGCGGCCTTTGTTTGCGTGATCACCGTATCGACCCGCTTCTCCGCGTCGGCCGGCGACAACCCGGTGCGCGCCGAAACGAGGAGTGCGAGATAAGCCTTATCAGGCGCCGAAACATCGCCGGTCAGCATGCCATTGCCCAGGATACGAGAACTCTGCGCCCGCACGTCCCCGTCTGAAATGTTCGTATTCGGGTGATCGGTACGATAGAGGCTGTCGACGAAATACGCCATCGGATCCACGAGCGTTCCACCCGATCCCGTTGCCGCCTGGGTCCCCCCTTGGCTTGCACCCGGGGCCGCGCCGGAAGCGATGCCGACCACCATGGTGGCAGGCCCGCTCACGACAGATGATGCAGCCGCGGCAAGAAAGGTGGCGCCGATCACCGTGGCGGTGGCCCATGTCAAGAAGCCGTTGGCCGTGTCACGAAAGAATACTTCATTCGTGTGCAGGCCAACCCATTTGGTCCGCAGCCGGCCCGTGATGTAGCCGCCAAGACCGGATGCCAGCCATTGGGTGACAATCAGCCATATCGCCGTCATTACGGTGAACGTTGCCGCCGAGGCCCCGGCATTGTACCAGGGCGACACCGACGCGAGCCCAAACCCCGATCCGAGCGCAATAAGAATCAACGAAAATGCGGCGGCAGCGAACGCCCCCCCGATGATGGCTGGCCAGGCGACGCCCGAACTCGAAACCTCGGGAGGAGAACCGCCTTCAACATAGACGCCGACCGTGTCTGTTATGAGAGTGTTTGACATGTTTCCGTTCCTGTCCGGTCAGTGCATGAACAGGGCGAGCAGAATGATGATCGGAATTGGCACGCCCAACAGAAAAAGCAGAATTCCGCGTCCCATGGATATCTCCATTATTTTGTTTCGATCAGCAACGCGATATCAGCGCCGCGCCAGCAGAAAATCCACGACGCCACAGATAAGTCCGACAGCCATCAGAGCGACGAGAGGTTGCTTTTCGACGGTGGTGGCCGCGGCCGCTCCTCGCACCGGACCATAGACTTGGTCCGCGGTGTCGGTCGCCTGGTTCGCCATTGCTTCTACCCGGGCCATCGACGATCTTGACCGGGCAATCCGCAAGGCGGTTCAAGACCTCAACGTGGAGCGTATCGTCGCTCCGTTTGCCAATCCGCAAGTCTCTGCTTAGGTCTGCCGTGCTCTGGTCCCTATCTCATGCCGAAATATCCAAGAACAGCTACAACGATGACTACGGCCCCAACCAGCCAAACGATGTTGTTCATAATACGTTCCTTCCTTCTAAATATTCGGCGTGGCAAAGACGACGCTGCCAGATAATAATCAATCACCATTTTGATTTCGCCCCTCGGAATCTACACACGATGACCCAGGGGTGGAGATCCATTCCACCAATGGCCTTGAACGGCTCAATGGCGAGTTCAAGCATCGCACAGACCTCGTGGGCATCTTTCCGAACGACGAAGCGATCGTCAGGCACGTGGGTTCGATACTGCGGGAAAGGAGCGGCGAATGGGAGGTTCAACGCGCCCAATATATGACTCTGGAAACCATCGCCGGGCTGAGCGATGATCTCGCCATCGGATTGCCCGCAATGGTGATCTGATCAACCTGACCCATCAGGGGAGCCGACAACGGGCCGGCGGGGGTTACACCACCCAGCGGGACACGGTTGGCACCCCAACGCCGTTGCCGCCTTCCTCCACGGGTGACACGCGCCGTCGGGGCGCACTGAATAAGATGGGCTAGAGTTCCACTAACGGTATCGGCGCGAGCGCGGCCGCCGATTTCCCAATTATTTGATACGGTAGAGAGAATTCAGAATTCGCACAATAACCCGCTCAGGGTAGTAAAATATATGGCACTTATACTAACCTGCCTAAACATTGACCGTTGCCCACTCCCTGGTCCCGATGGAGCGTATCCGGTGCGGGTCTGCCATCAGCCAGCTCCAGGCCTCCGCGCAGGCGTCTACGATTTCCTCATAACTGTCCCAGACGGTGGGGTACCCCGATGTGCAAGACAGCGTGCAGATCTTTCCAGTTTCCGCGGGTAAACAGCGTCCAATAGTTTCCACCCTGGTCCGTGCGATCATCCGGCATTTCCGCTGGAGAATCTGGGGGGTTGTTCATGGATATGATTGCCGAGACCCGGTGCCGTCGTTTGGTCGGCAAGGAGAGCATCAGCTCGATCGCGCGTGACCTGAAATTGTGCCGTCCGACGGTTCGCAAGGATTGATTGGGTTCTGAGCCCAGAGCTGTTTCAGCCTGACTGGAAACGGAAAACCGCTCTGGCTCTTTGTTTGATCGTATGATTCATCCGCTGTGACATTCCGCTCAGCGTGATCATGCTCTAGCACCGATCCGAGCGATATCGCGTGTGGGGCGTCTCGGTTAATCTTTGCACATATTTTGCACAATTGGCGTCGATTCAAAGGTTTATACCAGCCGACCTAACCAATGACTGCTGCATTGGCCCCTTCGTCATTGCCGAGCTTGACCCGGCAACCCGCGCTTCAACGACAGGGGGGTGGGTTGCCGGATCAAGTCCGGCAATGACGGTAGGGGGACACCTATGGGTCAACGGTTAGGTCGGTCCGTATTGTACCAGACTTCTGATCCCGGGCCTCAAGGCTGACGATCCGACGTGGCTTGGCGGGATGCTGCTGAGATCGCAGATCCGATGGCTCGATCATCGGGCCGGATGAAAATTGTCTTGCCACATGGTGGGCGAGTGGCATGGAACATAAAAATAACATTCCTCCGATCAGCCGGCATCCATCTCCTCCGGTTCCTCCATCCACCCAGATATCGCCCGCTTGGACCAAGGGCATTCGGCCGCTCTCTGCCGATACACCTGTCCCGCCCGGTGCGAGTCAGGTCACTCCCGCACTCGATAGATCACCGTCACGTCGCGGATGTC
>CANJSR010000289.1 GCA_947476855.1 Acetobacteraceae bacterium | reverse complement strand
GCTGACGCCAGCGGCCTTGAAGGCGTCCTTGAACTTCTCGGTCCCGCCCAGGTCGGAATCGATCTTGGCTTGCAGCTTCGACGGGATCTTGCCGCCGGTCGGGCTCATGCATTCCCAGAAAATGATGTGGTTCCAATGCTGGCCGGCATTGTTGAACACCGGGCCACCCGCGGCGGCGGTCGCCTTCACGATCTCGTCCAGCGACTTGCCGGCGAGCGACGCGTCGGCGGCGACGAAGCCATTCAGCGCCGTCACATAGGCCTGGTGATGCTTGCCATGATGCAGGTCGAGGGTTTCCTCGCACATGCCCTTCGCGCCGAGGGCGGTCTTGGCGTAGTTGAGGGTCGGCAGTTCGAAAGCCATGGAATCCTCCGGAGGTTGTGGTGCGTCACGCCGACGGCGGCCGCCCCATATAGGCCTGGGGTAGCTATGGCCGGCTCCGCTAACCGTCAAGCTTGCACGAAGTGACGATCCGCGCCACCTCGCGCTGATGAATGATGCCATCACCGAACTGGTCCGCCGTCATGACCCGGACCGGTTCCTGACCGCCCTGTTCGCCCCGCCCGACCGGCGCGGCGCGCTGCTCACGCTGTATGCGTTCAATCACGAACTCGCCCGCGCCCGGGAAGTTGCCTCAGAACCAGCCCTCGCCTTCATCCGCCTGCAATGGTGGCGGGAGGTGGTGGAGGGCACACCCAAGCGGCACGAGGTCGCGACTCCGCTGTCCTACTCCATCGCCCAGGGGCTGTTCATCCCCGCCGACCTACTGGCGATCATCGAGGCGCGGGAGACCGAGGCCGGGGACGAAATCCCGACCCTGGACGCCTGGCGCGCCTGGCTGCTGGCCGGCCCGGGCGGGCTGGCGGTGGCCGCGGCCCGTCTGCTGGGCGCGCCCGATCCCGAAGCGTTCCGTCCGTCCGGCGCCGCCTATGGCGTGGCCGGGGTGCTGCGGGGGACGGCCGCCCTGGCCGAACAGGGCCGCTGCCTGTTGCCTCATGACGTGCTGGCCGAACATGGCCTGTCGCCCGAGGCCGCGATCGCCGACTTGGCCGCCGCCCCGATGCGACAGGCCATGGCGACCCTCGCGCGGGAGGGGGCGCGGCTGCTTCACGGCTTCAGTCTCACCCGGCCCGTCCTCAGCCGAGCCACTATCGCCGCCGCTTTGCCGGGCGTGCTCGCCCGGCGGGACCTCCGACGCTGGCCCCGGGTCGATCATCCGCGCGGTCTGGGCGATCGTCTGGCTGTAACGTTCCACGGCTTGACAGGACGTATCCCCGGATGATCACGCTGACGGGCGCAACAACGACGTGTGACCGATCCGATCACGGCCGAGCCTGACGCGCTTTGCTGGATTGACGCCGGGTGACGGCGCATCGGGCGTTTTGGACTCGGGCATATTGGACAGGGGCACGGGACCGATGCGAGGAGAGCCATGGCCGAACTGATTGTCCAGTCCGCGACCGTCTACGCCGCGATCGGCGCCCTCGTGGCGGTGCTGTTTCTGCTGTTCGGCATCGACCGTATCGATCCGGCCGCGCGCGGCGCCTATGCGTTCCGTCCGATGATCGTGCCGGGGATCGTGCTGCTCTGGCCGGTCGTGCTGGTCCGCTGGGCGGTGCTGGAACGACGGCGCTCCCAGGAACACACGCCATGAGACGGCGGCATCGCCGCGTCCACCGCTTCGCCTGGACCGTGCTGGCGGTGATCCTGCCGCTGGTCATCCTCGGTGCCCTGTCCGCCCGCCGCGTCGGGCCGCAGGAGGCCGCCTCGGTCCGGATCGCCCCATGAGCGTGCGCTATGAACCGGTTGGCTGGAATGCCAGCAAGATGGTCCTGGACGCGGCCTTCCTGGCGATGATCACGATCTATCTGCTGGGCTTCCTGTGGGTGGCGCCGCGGTTCCAGACGATCACACAGGCACCCGACGACTTCACCATCCGGATGAACGCCTTCGGCAGTTGCGCCTTCCTGCTGCTGACCGTGATCCTCTGCATCGGGCCCGCCGCGAGGCTGGACCGGCGCTTCCTGCCGCTGCTGTACAACCGCCGCCATCTGGGCGTAATGACGGCGGGGGTGGCGCTGAGCCATGCCTGGGCGGCCCTGGATTGGTATTTCGCCTACAGCCCGAACGGACGGTTCGTGAACCTGCTGTCCGGCAACACCAGCTTTGGCCAGATCGAGGGCTTCCCCTTCGAGCTTTTCGGTCTGTTCGGCCTGCTGGTCCTGGCCCTGCTCGCCCTCACCAGCCATGATTTCTGGCTGCATTTCCTGACGCCGCGGGTCTGGAAGGGCCTGCACATGCTGCTCTACGCCGGGTACTTGGCCGTCGTGCTGCATGTCGCCCTGGGTGCGTTGCAGGCCGCGCAGAGCCCGCTGCTCGCCGTGGTCGTCGCGTTCTCGGTGGTGCTGGTCGCCGGCCTGCATCTGGCGGCGGGCCGGGTGGAGCGCCGCCGTGACGCCGCTGTCGCGCTGGCCCATCGCGATTCTCCCTGGGTCATTGCCGGTCCGGTCGGGGCCATCGAGGAAGGGGCCGGCCTGGTCGTGCACCTGACCGATGCCGAACCGGTGGCGATCTTCCGCCATGACGGGATGCTGTCGGCGGTGACCAATCTCTGTGCCCACCAGAATGGCCCGCTGGGGGAAGGGCGGGTCGTCGATGGCTGCATCACCTGCCCCTGGCACGGCTTTCAGTACCGGCTCGCGGACGGACGCGCACCGCCGCCGTTCACGGAAAGGCTGGCGACGTATCGGCTGCGCGTGGAGGATGGCATCGTCCTGCTCGACCCGAGGCCCAACCCACCCGGCACCTTTGTCGAACCGGTGGCGGTGGCATGAGGACGCCTTTCTTCATCGGCTGGTCGCCACGCTCTGCCGCGCCGCTGGCAGGGTTCCTGGTGATGCTCGCCGTGCTGGTACTGGGTGGGGCGGGCGCCCTGGCCCTGGCGCTGGGGGCGCGGGTCGGTGATCCGGGCGGCGGGGAGTGGCTGGGGGAGCGGACGGTCTCGGGCGTGATCCTGCAACACCCTTACCCGGTGCTGGTGACCGACCCCGACGCGACCTACCCCGAGGGCCATGCTTTGCTGCTGTCCGGTGCCGGCAAGGTCGGCGTGCAGGGCGAGGCCGAGCGCTTTGCCGGCCAGCGTGTGCGGGTCACCGGCGCGGTGGTCAAGCGTGGCGACATCGACATGCTGCTGGTCGATGCCGTGCAGGCGGATGCCGCCCCGCTGGTTGGCCCGGTTCCCGCGACTCCGCTGGGTACCTGGCGGGTGGTGGGGGAAATCTGCGACGGCAAGTGCGTGGCCGGCGTGATGCGGCCCGGGGACGGGCTGTCGCACAAGGCCTGCGCCAATGTCTGCATTCTGGGTGGCGTGCCCCCGGTGCTGGTCACCACCGGCCCGGTGGAGGGACGGCGCTTCATGCTCATGGGCGATCCGGACGGTCGCACCCTGCCGGACTCGTTCCGCGACCACGTGGGCGTGAAGCGGCGGATGGAGGGCACGGTCACCCGTGTGGCCGACATGCTGGTGTTCCATACCGACGTCACCCGGGCGGTCGTGCCATGACGCGCGCCTTCACCGCCGGCGCGCTGGCCATCGGCTATGCCCTGTGGTGGATCGCGCCGACCGTGCAGGACTGGCTTGGCCTGGGCTGGGCCGCGGATTTCGGCCAGCTCTGCTTGGTCATCGTGGCGGTTTCGGTGATCGGCAGGCTGGCGGAGCGGTTCCTGGACCGGCGGGTTGCCGCGGGAACCGCTCCGCCGCCGGTCACGTGATCTGGTAGCGGGAGAACAGCAGCTTCGACCGCTTCGCCGCCTCCTGGAACGCCTGCTTGTGGGTCATGCTCCGTTGCGTGATATTGGCTTCGGCGTGGGTTCAGACCGGCTCGGACAGGATCTGCCCATAGGCGGGGTTATAGGCCATCCACCAGGGCATCGAGGGCGCGAGCAACCCGTTCTCGATCCCCGCCTTGCGGTGCGGGTCGGCCAGGTCCAGCCAGTACGGGTCGTTCTTGATGATGGAATCCATCACCGGCAGGTACCGCGCCCGGGTTTCCTTCAGATAGGAGTTCAGGTTCTCCGGCAGGATGAACGCCTTCAGCAGTTCCTTGGCGCCGTCGATGTTCTGGGCACCCTTGGGGATGATGCAGGGGGAAACGCCGAGCAGCCGCGGCACTTTCTTTCCGTCGTTGTTCAGCGGGATGCCCTGGGTGATGATTTCCTTGAGGTACTGGTCCTTCTTCTCCATCTGCGCCACCGCGATCGAAATCGTGGCATTCGGCGTCATCACGATCTGGCGGGCATAGAAGGCGTTGTTGTTGTCGACATCACCCCAGTTGATCGCGCCGGGCGGGACATAGCCCTTCTTGTAGGGCGTCGTCAGCCGCTCCAACGCCATGATCGCGGCCTTGCGCACCGCCGGATCGTCGATCTGTAATTTACCTTTGGGTGAAACGATACCGGCGCCGCCATAGGCGTTCAGGAATGAGTGGAACAGCGTGCCTCTGTCGGCCTCCTTCGTCGCCATGGAGTATCCCAGGCCGAAGATGCGCTTTCCTTTCGCACGCAACTTGTCCTGCGTCGCTACGACGTCGGACAGATCGATCAACTGGTCGCTCCAGGCCGCGGCCGGCACCAGGAACCGGTCACCCGTGACCGTATGGACCAGGTCCGGCCCGTTCATGATCGTCAGCTCGACCTTGTTGCCGGTCTTCTTTTCCCAGGCGGCCATGGCATCCTCGACCGCCTTGTTCTCGGCCGCGTAGAAGCCCTGCGTCCACCGGACGACGACGGGCTTGTTCGCCTTGGCGGAGCGGGAGCGCAGCGTGGTGGCGGCCGCACCCAGGCCGACAACGGCCTGACGACGGGACATCTTCTGCATCGGACGTACCTTCCCTGCCGAATAGGGCCTGTTCCACGGCGGCCCCTTGTTGTTCTGATCGCTGGCGTCCGGAGAAGTTCAGAGCAGTCCACGCAGTAAAGGGCAGCGACCATCAAGTCATTCCGGCCACCCACCAGAAGTCCCCGTCCGCTTGGCGGCACAATGATCGCAAAGGCGTGTCTTTCACCAGAATTCTTGGCGCGGCCGGCGGCCCTCAGTCCCGCGCGAGCAGGCCGTTGATCAGACGCGTCCGCCCTTCCTCCTGCGCCCGGTTGGCGTTCCGGACCCGGTCCCGGAACGTCGGCCCCACCACCACATGGATGCCCAGGATCGGCGGCCCGGCCGGGGCACCCGACAGACGCGCGCGTTCGGCCGCGTTTTCGGCCAGGGCGACGTCGGTGTTGTCCACCCATTGCAGGACCCGGAAGCCCGCGTGCTCCAGCAGGGCGCGGGTCTCCTCGGGTGAATGGAGGAAGCTGATCTCCGCCCGGTCCGCCCACATCACCGGGAAGGTCAGGGGCCCGCCCGTGCCCTGCGCCACATCCTGGATCGCCAGCCGTCCGCCTGGTTTCAGCACGCGGCGGATTTCCCGGTACCAGGCGGCGCGGTCGGCGATGTTCATCGCGACATTCTGCGTCCAGGCGAGATCAAAGCTGGCATCGGGGAACGGCAGCGCCAGCGCGGAGCCGACGCGGAAGTCAACGCGATCCGCCAGGCCGAGCATGCTGGTCAGGGACGAGGCGGTGGCAACGAACTCCGCGGTCAGGTCCACCCCGGTGACCCGGCAGCCATGCTTCGTCGCCAGATACCGTGCCGGTCCGCCGATCCCCGAGCCGATGTCGATGACATGGTCGCAGGCCGTGGGAGCGAGCATGGCGGCCAGTTCCTCGGTCGCCTTGCGGCGGCGGGAGTGGAATTCGTCGATCGGTGCCAGGTCGTCGATGGTCAGCCGGTCGAGGTCCTTCCCCGCAGTCCGTAGCGCGGCCAGGATGCGGTCGAGCAGGCCGGTCGTGGCATAGTGGTCGGCGACGGGATCGGTCATGGGGGCTGGCCCTATCGGAACGTGCCGCAGGTCGGCTGCGCGGTCATGCCGACAAGCTGCTGGTTGAAGCGGGATTTATACGCCGCCCGCACGCGGTTGACGGCATCCAGGCTGGCCGGCGTGTCCGGCAGCGCCACCAGGATCACCTTGCTGGTCTGGTGGATGGTACGGCCGGCTCGCGTGCTGTACCAGGCGCCGCGGGCGTCGAAGACGGTGAAACCGTCGGGCAGGGCAGGGGTCACCGAGTCCTCGATGAAGGCGGTCCACTCGGGGTCGGACACGTCCGCCCGGTTGGGGACGGTGCGGCCGAAGAACATCTCATAGGCCAGCATCGGCTCGCCAAGGCCCGGGGCGCATACGGTCGCGGGCGGGGAGGCGACGCAGGCGGCCAAAACCAGGGGAAGGGCTGCAATTAATCTTTTCCTGATAGCTGCCATCATTGAAATTCCACGCCTTCCCTGCTATCTGACCAGTCTGGTCAGTAAGGCTTTCTTAACATGTCTCAGCTACACCGCATGGGCGTTCCGGACAGTGGCGAACCCGCCGCGACGTGGAAGCTGGAAGATGCCAAAGCGAGGTTCAGTGAAGTGGTCCGTCTAGCACAACAGGG
>CANJSR010000288.1 GCA_947476855.1 Acetobacteraceae bacterium | reverse complement strand
GGTCGCCGTAGGCCTTGATCTCGTTGGCGGATTCGTTGGGGGCGAAGAAGGAGATGTGTTCGGCGTCGGCTTCCGCCACCGCGGCCTGGAGGACGTTGATGCCCTGCCGTCCGACGTAGCGCTGGGCGAGGTCTCGGAACAGCCAGGGCACCGGTTCGACGAGCAGGACCGGGCCGGCGGCGGCTGCTTGGTTCACGAGCGCCTGGGTCTTGCGTCCGTTGTGGGCACCGATCAGGACCAGGGCGTATTCCATGGGGTGGGTTCCTTTGGGGGGCGGGCGCGGCAATGATGAGGTTGGTCAATTGGTGGATGATGGCCAGATCACCTTGCTTGATGGTGCGGCGGTTACATCGTGACAAGTGGGGGCGGTCGCCTGTCCCTGCTTCCGCGTTGGTATCGCAGAACGTATTTTGTGTTAACTGCCTGAATTTTTGTTTAACGCAGAAATAGCATCTATCATGGGCTTGAGATGCGCCATAATCTTCGCGTTTTCCTCTCTCGTGATCGGCTTTTTAGGAATGGCAGCCCGATCCCTCCAATTGGGCATTAAGCGATCGTAAATGGTGGCGGTGAGAAAATCACCATCTCTCGGCGGAAACGCCGCATACGTCATTGAACCCGTTTCCTGAATGTCTTTCGGCAAGTTGCTGTAGCGGCGAGCAAGTTTGTTCATATCTTCCCGCAAGTCTTCTCCTGACACAAACATTTGGTCTAGGCCCATCAGGAGAGGTGCCAGTTGGATGTGTAGCTTATCGTTCGAGGTGAAAATTGAGGTGAATGGAAGATAATAAAAATATAAAAAATCCGCCCGATGTTTTGGTCTTTCATTTGATATTACGTCAGAGGCAATCAGAAGAGAAAAAAACATCTCGATGCGGACTAAATAATTAAAGTAAGGTGCAAAATGCTGTAGCTTGGGTCTTCCAGACACTTTCCAACGCCGGATGGCAACCCTAGCGACATTTGGTGGCGTATTCATCATCTCGAGTCCCATAGAGAGAGTCCTATACCTCTCACCATTTAATAAGATGTCGTCGACATACTGTAAGACCGTACGCGGGGCAGGGGTCTTCCCAAATACCACCTTGATCCCCTTGAGGTGCTGCTTTAGCGCCTTCAGATCGAGTGCTTTCAATGAGTCTTGCCATTGGTCAGCCATAGCTCTTTCGAGGCCATTAAAGTCACCTGACTGCCACCTTCTCAGCGCGATCACCTCAGGAGGCTCATCGTAGACAAGTCCTTGCGAACCGTCCGCAGCACGAACGCGTCGTCCTCCGGCCAAGTAAGGTCTCCGACCTAATTCCAAGGCGCCGCCCATGAGTTCATGGGTAAACAATTCCCTGTAGTCCATCGTCGGCGTTACAGCATAGCTCGGCATGTGTGCAGCAATAGATGCAACCAATTCCTCTCCTGTTTTGCCACCACGGGATTTTTTGAGGTTCCCAATAACCTCAATAAGTAGCGGCGGCGCCACTACAGCGTGAAAGTGATGGTGAAGCCAGTGTGCGGCTTCTGTTGACATGCCCTCAATCACTGATTTGTCGTAAATCAGCGTCGGGCCGGATTTCATCATACGACCAACCTCGAAATCGTGCTGTGACTCACGTTGTAGGTGCGGGCAATGTCGCGCATCGAGTCGCCGTTGTCGCGTCGCCTGATGGCTTCCTTCTGCTGGTGCGGGGTGAGCTTCGGCTTGCGCCCCATCTTCACGCCACGCGCGACAGCGCGGGCGCGGCCTTCTCCTGTCCTCGCGCGGATCAACTCGCGCTCAAACTCCGCCAACCCGCCCAGCACCGTGAGCATCAGCCGTCCGTGTGCGGTTGTGGTGTCTGCCCATGTGTCGCCAAGGGATCGGAGACCCGCCTTGCGGTCGGTGATGGATGCCAAGGTGTTCAGCAGGTCGCGGGTTGATCTGGCTAGACGGTCTAGCCTTGTCACCATGAGCACGTCGCCGTCCTCAAGCACGGCCAGCACCTTGCGAAGCTGGGCGCGGTCGGTCTTGGCTCCGCTCGCCGTCTCGCGGAACACCTTCTTGCATCCGGCGCGGGTAAGCTGGGCAACCTGTGCCGTTACACTCTGACCGTCCGTTGATACCCGAGCGTAGCCGTATTTCATGGCTTTGTTATGCACCTAATTTATGCAACGGAAAAGCCCTATGATTTCAAGGCTCCGGTTTTGGTTCATAATTCTTGAACCTTGCCCAGATACCACTCAAACTGGCACACAACCTCCCAAGGAACCAAATTGAAGGACATCATCGTCATCGGTGGACCGAACGGCGCCGGGAAGTCGACCATGGCGACCGAGCTATTGCCGAACAAGCTCCGGCTGCTGGAATTCGTCAACGCCGATAACATCGCCCTCGGTCTTTCCCCCTTCAATCCTGACGGCGTCGCCGTGTCCGCTGGACGGGTCATGCTCAGCCGCATGCATGAACTTGCGCGCGCCGAACGCAGCTTCGCGTTGGAAACGACCTGCGCTGGCATCGGACATGCCCGGTTCCTCCGGCAATGCCAGAGCAACGGCTGGCGCGTGACGCTCATCTTCCTCTGGTTGAACGATCCCGAACTCGCAATCCGCCGCGTGGCGCAACGCGTGGCCGAGGGTGGGCACAATATCCCCCGCGATGTGATCGTTCGCCGATACTGGGCTGGCCTCCGCAACCTGATCGGCCTGTACCTCCCACTGGCGGACAGCGCAGACATCTACGATAATTCAGACGGATCGGGCATCCAAATCGCCACCAAGACACGGCAAGCTGGCATGGTCATTCACGACGCGTCGCGATGGACACACCTGACCGGTGCGCCGCCAGAAGGGGACATCAAATGAAAGACATGACCGATACCGAACTGCTCGAAGCCATCAACAGCGCCATGAAAACCGTTGTCGAACGGTTCAAGCGCAAGCGCGAAGCCGAACAGGCCGAAGCCGCCAGCCGGATGCCGTCCCCGCCGCGCGAGCAACCCGACGAGTAGAATCCTCTCCCCCCAAAAAACCCCAAACTAACATTGAACGTCATACCATCTAACCCCATCCTCCACCACCATGGACCTCTTCACCGCCCCAGACCCCCTCGGCCACCTCCCCCGGGACGCCTACTACCACCTCATCTTCACCCTCCGGGCCACCCTCCCCGCCTCCACCGACTCCCCCGAAGCCCTGGCCTGGCGAGACCACGCCGCCATCGCCCAGGTCGCCGCCCTCTGCCCCGCCAATGCGGCCGAGGCCGCCCTCGCCGCCCAATATGTCGCGGCCAACGCGCAGGCCATGGCATGCCTCCTGCTGGCCCGAGACCCCGAGACCTCCCCCGAATGGGTGCTCCGCTGCACCGCCCAGGCCGCCGCCATGATGCGCCAGTCCCAGGGCGCCTTCCGCCTGCTGGCCAACACCCAGGCCAACCGCCGCAAGCTGGAATCGGACAACCAGGCCGTCACCCAGGCGGCGTGGGCCGAGCACATCGCGGCGGAATGGATGGCGCAGGCGATGCCGGCTGGCGGGGGCGGACCACCCGCACCTCAACCGTCCCCCGAACCAACCACCCCCGACCCGCCGCCCGAGGCCGCCTTGCGCCCCCTGGCCCGCATCCAGGCTCAAAACCCGAGACAAAATCCCACCCACCATCTCCCTGAGACGCCGACGATCCACCCCGGCGCCTTCGTCCCGCTGAACCGCTTTGCAACAGGACCCGCCCCGCCGCCAACCGTCTGACCGAGGGTCAAACCCGAGGGCATTCGTCTCCAAACATCTTCAAACCCGCCGCGTCATCGCCTAGGTTGCGCGCGTGGACGCACCCTCAGCCAGCCCCGCGCCACCACGCGGGCGCAACCTGCATCGCTTCGCCAATCCCGGCCGGTTCCTGCGGCTTTCGGGCGCGGTGCTGCCGTGGCTGACGGGGATCGGAGTCGGGCTGACCGCGGTCGGCCTGGGCTGGGGGCTGTTCGGAGCGCCGGCTGACTACCAGCAGGCCGACGCGGTGCGGATCATGTATGTGCATGTCCCGGCTGCCTGGCTCGCATCGGGCGGGTATTTCGCCCTGGCGCTCTGTGCGGTGCTGTCGCTGGTCTGGCGGCATCCGCTGGCCGACCTGGCGGCGGTGGAGATCGGGCCGGTGGGCGCGGCGTTTACCGCCCTGTGCCTGGCGACCGGCAGCCTCTGGGGCAAGCCCATGTGGGGCGCCTGGTGGGTCTGGGATGCTCGGCTGACGTCGGTGCTGGTGCTGTTCTTCCTGTACATGGGCCATATCGCCCTGGTGCGCGCCTTCGACGACCCGACACGAGGCCACCGCGCCGGCGCCATCCTGGCCCTGGTGGGGGTGGTGAACCTGCCGATCATCAAGTTCAGCGTCGATTGGTGGAATACGCTGCACCAACCGGCCTCGATCACGCTGACCAAGGCGCCCACGATGCACTGGGACATGCTGTGGCCGTTGCTGGTGTGCGCCGTCGGCTACTCCGTGCTGTTCGGCGCGATCGTGACGGCCCGGGTGCGGGCGGCGGTGATGGAGCGGCGGATCAGGTCCCTGCTGATGGCCCGCGCGGCGAGCGAGTCCGCCTGATGACTCACCTGCCCTACGTCGCCATATCGTATCTGCTGGCGGTGCTGCTGCCGGTGGCCTTCGGCCTCGATGCCTGGCGCCGCACCCGGCAGGCTCGGCGTCGGCTGGCCGCGATTGATCCCCGTCAGAACCGCAACAGGACCGCATGACCCGCAAACGCCGCCGTCTTTGGATATTGCTGCTGTGCGCGGTGGGGCTTGGGTCGTCCGCGGCGCTGGTGCTGTCGGCGTTCAGCGATAACCTGGTGTTCTTCGTGTCGCCGTCGGACCTGGCGAAGGCGGAACCGAACGGGCGGACGATGCGGTTGGGCGGGCTGGTGGAGAAGGACAGCGTCACCCGGGTCACCCAGGGCAAACCCCTCGCCACGTTCCGGGTGACCGATGGGGCCTCGACCGTGACCGTGACCTATGCCGGCCTGCTGCCGGATTTGTTTCGGGAGGGTCAGGGCGTGGTGACGCTGGGCGTGCTGCAGGCGGATGGCAGCTTCCGGGCGTCCGAAGTGCTGGCCAAGCATGATGAAACCTACATGCCCAAGGAAGTCGCCGACGCGTTGAAGCGCGCGGGCCATTGGAATCCGGCCGAGGGGCCCGCCCCGCCCGCCGCCGGCTGGAACACCGGCACCGCAAAGCCCGGCGGCGGCGGATGAGCATCGTTCGGCGGCGTTTGGTGCGCTTCGGGATCTTCGGCTCCCTGGCGCTGATGGGCAGCGCGGCCTGGGTGGTGATGAATCCGCCCGAGGCCGAACCCGACCTGCTGGGCAGCGCGCCGCCCGACCCGAACCGCGCCAGCCCCCTGCCGGCGGTGACGCTACCTGGGCTGAACGGCTCGGCGGGGTTCTCGACGGGGGAGATCGCTCAGTCCGGCCGCCCGGTGCTGCTGAACGTGTTCGCGTCCTGGTGCGCGCCCTGCATCATCGAGGCCCCGGTACTGGCCAACCTGCAACGCCAGGGCGTGGTGATCTGGGGGATCGCCTACCGCGACAAGCCCGAGGCGGTGACGGCGTTCCTCGATCGTCACGGCAACCCCTACGCCCGGATCGGGATGGACCCGATGTCGCTGCACACGGGGCCTTTGGGCCTGACCGGCGTGCCCGAGAACCTGCTGGTCGATGGCGGCGGCACGATCCGCTGGCGCTGGCCGGCGGGGATCACCGAGGACATGGCCAAGGAAACGATCCTCCCCCGCTGGCAGGCGATGGTGTGAAGATACCCCCACCCCGCCATTGCGGCCCGCCACACCCCGCCCTATCTGGGTCGCATGACCGAGACCCCGGAACCCGCCTCCCCCCCCGAACCCGCGCCAAAGCCAGCGCCCACCGTCCTCCCCAAGGAGATCGGCGGCACGAAAGGCCCTGAACCCACGCGCTATGGCGACTGGGAACACAAAGGCCGCTGCACGGATTTTTGACACCTGCCACGCGGCCCATCGCCAGACGCACAGTCCAGTGACTTCCGCGCGCTCTGCAAACCGCCGCCGGACTCCCCACCGCCCCGGGCTAGCCGCCCGGGGACAGCAGACAGGTAACTAAGCGACCCGGCACCTCTGGATCATCCGGGCGTCGAACTTCAGCCCGAACCCATGCGTATCGGGCAGGACCATCATCCCCTTCTCGATGCGCGGCGTTTCCTCATACAGCGCCAGCATCCAGGGCATGTATTCGACCGTCAGCCCGTTCGGCGCCGCGGCCACGACATGCACCAGCATCTCGGGCATGACGTGGGAGACGATTGGCAGGTTGAAGGCCTCGGCCATGCCAGCCGCCTTCATCCACTGGGTCACCCCGCCGACGCGAACCAGGTCGACCATGACGATGTCGACCGAGCGCTGCTCGATCATGTGGCGCAGAGGGGTCAGGCCCCAGACGTATTCCCCGCCGGCGATGGGGGTCGAAAGGGCGGCAGTGACGCGGGCGAGGCCGGCATAGTCATCGGCGAGCGTCACGTCCTCCAGCCAGAACAGGCCGACGTCCTCGATCCGCTTGCCGATGTCGATGGCCTGTTCCGGGCGC
>CANJSR010000287.1 GCA_947476855.1 Acetobacteraceae bacterium | reverse complement strand
CTGCTGCCCGCCGCGATGGCCGCGAAGTATGAGGCGATCGAGTGGATGATGGTCCAGATGACCACCGTCGGCCCGATGTTCGGCCAGCACGTCCACTTCACCCGCTTCGCCCCGGCCGGCAACGACTACTCCAAGAGCCGCTACGCCACCCAGGTGCACCGCGTGTTCGAGGTGATCGAGCAGCGTCTGTCCGACACCCTGTTCCTGGGCGGGGCCGAATACGGCCTGGCCGACATCGCCACCTACCCTTGGGCCCGCAACATCCCCGTCCTGCTCGGCGCGGACGCGGCGGCGAAGTTCCCCAACGTCATGCGCTGGGTCGCCACGATCGACCAACGTCCCGCCGTCAAGAAGGCCCTGGCCGCGGTGGACGAAGTCCGCGCCCGCACCACCCAGTTCGACAAGGCGGAAGCCGAGGCCCTCGACAAGATGTTCGGCCGCGGCAAACACGCGGCCGCGTGACGCGTTGAGGGTTCGTTAACCCGGGCCTGTCACCCTGCGACGGCATGCGGATCGGAAATCACACCGATCCGCATACTCGCGTAGGAGTTGTCCAAACGATGCCCGATTCTCCGATTGATAAGCATTTCCCCTCCCCATATGATCCCTCCATGGAACTACGGATCACCCGGCTGGAGGATGACATGCGGGACGTAAAGGGCGCCGTCAGCCGCCTCGAAACGTCATTGGCGGACGTGCGGCAGTCGGTGACGCGCATCGAAACGATGTTCGCCGCGACCATTCCCCACCTGGCGACCAAGGCCGATCTCGCCGACAAGCCGGGCAAGGCCTATCTGTGGGCCGTGCTGGCCGTGTTGCTCACCGCCTATGCCTCGGGCCTCGCCGCGCTCGCCATCCTGCGCTGACGCTCTGACCATTGCCCTCTGGCGCGCACCCGGGCAGAAAGCGCGGACCAGAGGAGCCCCCATGTCAAACACCCCAGGGTCAAATCCCACCTGGCAGGAAAGCGTCTATGCCGCGCTGAAAGCCGCGCGCATCACCCAGATGGGATACGTCCCGGACGCTGGCCATGCCCACCTGATCACCGCCGCCCATGCCGATCCGGACATGACGGCTGTCGTCCTCACCACCGAGGAAGAAGGCATCGCCCTCTCGGCCGGCGCATGGCTCGGCGGGCAGCGCGCTGTGATGCTGATGCAGTCCTCCGGCGTCGGCAACACGATCAACATGCTGTCCCTGCCGCTGAACTGCCGCATGCCGTTCTTCACCCTGATCACGATGCGGGGCGAGTGGGGGGAGTTCAATCCGTGGCAGGTCCCCATGGGTGCCTCCACCCAGCCCGTCCTGACCGCCGCCGGCGTGCATGTCCGCCGAGCCGATCGGGCCGATGAGGTGGCGGAGATGGTGGCGGCGAGCGCGGCGCTCGCGTTCGACAGCCAGATCCCCGTCGCTGTCCTGCTCTCCCAAAGACTGATCGGCGCAAAGGTGTTCGTGAAATGAGCCGACCGAATGACGGAACCCTCGACCGCCGGGAGGTCGTCGCGACCCTGATGCGCGACCCCGGCGACCTGCTGGTCATCACCGGCCTTGGCGCCGCGACCTACGATGTCGGCATCACCGGCGACCGTCCGCAGAACTTCTATCTGTGGGGCGCGATGGGTGGCACCGCGATGATCGGCCTCGGCCTGGCCATCGCCCAGCCGAAGAAGCGCGTGCTGGTGATCACCGGCGACGGCGAGATGCTGATGGGCATGGGCGCGCTGGCGACCGTGGCCGCGGCCGGCGTGACCAACCTGTCGATCGCGGTGCTGGACAACGGGCGGTATGGGGAAACCGGCTCCCAGTTCTCCCATACCGGCCTGACCACCGACCTCGCCGCCGTCGCGGCCGCCTGCGGCTGGGCCAACACGACGACGGCGCGTGACATGGATGAGGTCGCGGCCCTCGCGCCACGCCTGCGGACGGAGAATGTCTTCGCCATCATCCGCATCTCGGCCGAGGAAAAGCCGCGCTTCCTGCCGCCGCGCGACGGCGCCTACCTGACCGACCGGTTCCGCCGTTCGCTGGGCTTTACGAACGACTGAAGGCCGAGCCTTGAAGACGGGCCGCCGGGCATTGTTGTCTGGCGGTCCCAGTCCGCGGCAAACACGCGAGCCTCACGTTCCTACAGTATCAATATTCCGTCAATCACGGCTTCCGAATGATAATTTTCGGACTGGCCCGCGTTGCTATTTTAGTCGATTATCGCAGTTCTGGGAGGCGCGGCGCCGGTCGCTGATCCATGCTTTCGGTTCAGATCCCCGGTCGGCTTGAAACACAGGATCAGGAGACGGCTGAAGGTGCGCCCATGGTAAGCGGACTTGTTCTGACGTGCCGACGCGCTATCCGCGCCACGGTCCTGACCGTCGCGGCGATTGCCATGATCGCGCCCGCACGGGCTCAACAGGCGCCCGCCCCCGCTGGTCCGATCATTCCCGTCACCGTCACCCCGGTCATTCGCCAGGACGTGCCGATCTGGCTCCGCAGCCTGGGCACGGTGCAGCCCTTCCAGTCCGTGCAGGTCCGCACCCGCGTCGACGGCACACTGCTGGAGGTCTCGGTGACCGAGGGGCAGGAGGTGAAGAAGGGCGACCTTCTCGCCGTGATCGACCCGCGCCCGTTCCGCGCCTTGCTTGAGGTCGCGCAGGCCCGCCGGAAGCAGGACCTGGCCGAACTGGACAATGCCCGCAACGAACTCGCCCGCTATACGTCGCTGGCGCAGAAGGAAATCGCCTCCCGCCAGAAGCTCGATACGGTCACGATGCAGGTCGCCCGCCTGACCGCCGCCCTGGCAGGGAATGAGGCAATGATCAACTCGGCCGAACTGAACCTGGAATTCTGCTACATCCGCGCGCCCTTCGACGCGCGGGTCGGGCTTCGCAGCGTCGATCCAGGCAATGTCGTCCGCGCCGCCGAGGCCGCGCCGATGTTCTCCCTGGTGCAGATCCGCCCGATCTCGGCCACCTTCACCGTGCCGCAGGACAACCTGCCCCGCATCCAGGAAGCGATGGCCGCCGGACCGCTGGCGGTGGCGGCCTATTCCAGCGACGACAAGACCGAGCTTGACCGTGGCACGCTGCTGACCGTGGACAACACGATCGACGGCGCCACCGGCACGATCAAGCTGAAGGCGACCTTCCCGAACGGGAAGAACCGCTTGTGGCCTGGCCAGTTCGTCCATCTGCGGCTGCTGGTGGAAACCGCGAGGGACGCGATCACCCTGCCCTCCGCCGCCGTCCAGCACGGCCAGATCGGGCAGTATGTCTATGTGGTCAAACCCGACTCGACGGTCAGCCGTCAGGTGGTGGAAACCACCCGGGACGACGGCGTGCTGACCATCATCAGCAAGGGGCTGACGGAAGGCCAGATCGTCGTGCGCGACGGACAATCCCGCCTGCGGGCGGGGTCCCGCATCGCGGCCAACGATCCGTCACGACCCAACACACCGCAAGCCGCGAAATCAGGCGGTTGAGGCATCTCCGGGGCAGGCGCGCGACATGAGCATTTCCACACCGTTCATCCGCCGCCCGATCGCCACGTCGCTGTTCATCGCGGCGATGGTCCTGGTTGGCCTGGCCGCCTACCCCTTCCTGCCCGTGGCACCGCTGCCGCGCGTCGACTTCCCGACCATCCTGGTCAATGCCCGCCTGCCCGGCGCCGCCCCGGAAACCATGGCCAGCACCGTGGCGCAGCCGCTGGAACGCCAGTTCGCCGCCATCGCCGGCATCGCGCAGATGACCTCCGTCAGCGTGCAGGGCCAGACCCAGGTCACCATCCAGTTCGAGCTTGACCGCGACATCGACGCCGCCGCCGGCGACGTGCAGCGGGCGATCAACGCGGCCAGCGGCCAGTTGCCCCGCAACCTGCCCAACGCACCCAATTTCTGGAAGGTGAACCCCTCCGAATCCCCGATCATGATCCTGGCCGCGCAATCCGACGCGCTGCCGCTGATCGAGGTCAACGACTACGCAGACTCCGTCCTGGCGCAGCAGATCTCCCAGTTGACCGGCGTCGCCCAGGTGATGATCACCGGGGAGCAGAAGCGCGCCATCCGGGTCCAGGTCGACCCGGCCAAGCTGGCGGCGATGGGCCTGACGCTGGAGGATGTGCGGCTGGTGCTGGCCAACGCCACCGTCAATTCCCCGAAAGGCGTGATCGAGGGGGAGAACCGCGCCTATGCGATCTTTGCCAACGACCAGCTCAGCCATGCGTCGGAGCTGAACAACGTCATCCTGGGCTGGCGCAACGGCGCGCCGATCCGGGTCAGCGATATCGGCCAGGCGATCGACGCCGCCGAAAACCAGCTTCTGGCGGCCTGGCAGCAGGGCAAGCGCGGCATCGTCCTGCTGGTGTTCAAACAGCCCGGCGCCAACGTGATCGAGACGGTGGAGCGCATCAAGGCCACCCTCCCGCGGCTGGAGGCGGCGATCCCGCCCTCGATGCGGGTGGAGGTCGTGGTCGACCGCACCCAGACCATCCGCGCCTCGCTCCATGAGGTGCAGTTCACCCTTGTGCTGGCCGTCGGGCTGGTCGTGATGGTGATCTTCCTGTTCCTGCGGAACTTCTGGGCCACCGTCATCCCATCCGTCACCGTGCCCGTGGCGCTGATCTGCACCTTCGCGGTGATGTACCTGCTGGACTACAGTCTCGATAACCTCTCGCTGATGGCGCTGACCATCGCGGTGGGCTTCGTCGTCGACGACGCCATCGTCATGCTGGAGAACATCTACCGCCATATCGAGAACGGGATGAAACCGATGGACGCCGCGCTGAAGGGCGCGGGCGAGATCGGCTTTACCATCATCTCCATCAGCCTGTCGCTGATCGCCGTGTTCATCCCGCTGCTGCTGATGGGCGGCATCGTCGGCCGCCTGTTCCGGGAATTCGCGATGACCGTCAGTATCGCGGTCATCGTCTCTGCCGTCGTGTCGCTGACCCTGACGCCGATGATGTGCTCCCGCTTCCTGCGGCACCACGACTCCGAACACAACGTCTTTTACCGGCTGATCGAGCGGATGTTCGACGCCATCCTGGCCGGGTATCGCCGGACGCTCGACCTGGCGCTGCGGTTCCAGTTCATCACCCTGCTGACCTTCCTGAGCACGCTGGCACTCAGCGTCTACCTGTACATCACCATCCCCAAGGGCTTCTTCCCGCCGCAGGACACCGGCGTGGTCTTCGGCATCTCGGAGGGCGCGCAGGACGTGTCCTTCAAGCGGATGGCCGAAATCCAGCAGGCCTTGGTCGACGTGATCGCCTCCGATCCCGACACGGCGTCCTATACCTCCACCATCGGCGCCGGCGTGGGCGGGCAGACACCGAACAACGGGCGCATGTTCATCGCCCTGAAGCCCTGGGACCAGCGCGTCGGCGGCACCGCGCAGGAATACATCGCCCGCCTGCGCCCGAAGCTGGCGAAGGTGGAGGGCGGGCAGTTGTTCCTCCAGGCCGCGCAGGACATCCGCGTGGGCGGCCGGCTGGCGAAGACCGAGTTTCAGTACACCCTGCAGGACGCCAACCTGGAGGAGCTGTACGACTGGGCGCCGCGCATCATGGAGAAGATGCGGAGCCTGCCGATGCTGCGCGACGTCACCAGCGACCAGCAGGTCGGCGGCAACACGGTCACCATGCATATCGACCGCGACCAGGCCGCCCGCTTCGGCATCCAGCCGCAGGCGATCAACGACACGCTCTACAGCGCCTTCGGTCAGCGCCAGGTCACGCAGTACTTCACCCATGTGAACACCCATCGCCTGATCCTGGAGGTGCTGCCGGACCAGAGCGGTGATCTCGCGACGCTGAACAAGCTGTACGTGAAGTCCTCGACCGGCCAGGTCGTGCCGCTGTCGTCCTTTGTCACCTGGTCGACCAAGCCGGTGCAGCCGCTGCTGATCAGCCACCAGGGGCAGTTCCCGGCGGTCACGATCTCCTTCAACCTCGCACAGGGGGCGGCGTTGGGGCAGGCGGTGGACGCGATCAACGCGGCCATGCTCCAGATGGGCACGCCGGTCACGCTGCGCGGCACGTTCCAGGGCACGGCGCAGGCGTTCCAGACGTCGCTCGCCAGCCAGCCCTATCTGATCGCCGCCGCGCTGATCACCGTCTACATCATCCTGGGCATGCTGTACGAGAGCTACATCCTGCCGCTGACCATCCTGTCCACTCTGCCGTCGGCCGGCGTGGGCGCGCTGCTGATGCTGATGATCGTGCAATACGACCTGTCGGTGATCGCCCTGATCGGGGTGATCCTGCTGATCGGCATCGTGAAAAAGAACGGGATCATGATGGTCGATTTTGCCATCACCGCGGAACGGCAGAGCGGTCTGTCACCCTATGATGCGATCCGAGAGGCATGCCTGCTGCGATTCCGGCCGATCCTGATGACGACCATGGCGGCGATGCTGTCCGGCCTGCCGCTGATGCTGGGGTCCGGCGCGGGGTCGGAACTGCGCAAGCCGCTGGGATATGCGCTGGTGGGCGGGCTGGCGCTGAGCCAGATTCTGACGCTTTACACGACGCCGATCGTTTATCTGTATCTGGACCGGTTGCAGCATTGGCTGTCGCCGGGGCGGGAGGCGG
>CANJSR010000286.1 GCA_947476855.1 Acetobacteraceae bacterium | reverse complement strand
TATCGTGTGGTCGTGAGCTTCTGGAGGATGTCAGCTTCGTCAGCCGATAGATCGAGCCAGTCAACTTCCGTGCGTAGGGTCATCACGCCACGGACGAGACGATCTGGTGGGTCGGGATCGGAGTGGTCCTTTCAGTTCGTCGAATATACTGGACCGAGCCGAGGATGCACGTTGCCTGTTGGCCCGCGGGGAAACCCGTGGCGCGTCGTCGAATGATCAATACCAACCACCCGTGCGCGTCGGTAAGGTCGATCCGCGCCCCGGTTTGGGCTGACGTGCGTCCGCTCCCTGCATCGTCGTGAATACGACACCGGGGTCCTGTTGAAACGCGCCGCGCCTTGTGGGATCAACCACTGGCGTAGCATCAGCGATTTATGGCCTTTGCTTTCGGCCTGAAGACATACCCTATGACAGACGCCGCAAGAACCGCGCAGCACATCGAGGCCGACCGCCAATCTTTCGTCAGAATCTGAGTGAAACATCGACCGCATGTCCCATCGGATCCGCCGAGCAGCATTTCGCACCGTCCACGCACTCCTGGTGGCGCTCGCCTTGCTGCTGTCCCCCATCGGCGGTTCCGCATCACATGATCCGATCGCGCTGCAGGCGGCGGAGGCGGCCCGTCATGGTGAGCTGGCCGCGGAAATTGACGATCACGGGCATACCCACGATGACGGCACGGACGATGAGCGGGTGCCCGGCCACATCCACGGCCACAATGCGGCCGATCATTCTCACGGAGCGGCCGCCATGCCCGAACAGATCGAGGCAGTGGGTCCACGCCTGCGACACAGATGGCTGACCGGCCACCGGGGGTTTCCCTGCCCTGAACCCTGCGTCCGACTCGATCGCCCTCCGAGGCTGCGCTTCATCGCATGACAGATGCCGCTCAGGCGGCCTCCCTCAACGACGAAGATCGGAATTCCCATGCTCGGTTCCACACCAAGGACGCCGCCGCGATGCTTGTTCCCCTGCTCGCGGTTCGTTCTTCTGATCCTGCTCGCCTTTGTGTTTCAGGCGCTCGCGGGTAGCGAAGCCTTCGCCCACGCCGTCACCCAAGGTGATAAGGGCTATATCCAGGAGATCACCGGCGTCCATTTCCTGCCGTTCGTCTATCTCGGCGCCAAGCACATGGTGACGGGGTACGACCACATCCTGTTCCTGTTCGGTGTGATATTTTTCCTTTACCGGATCAGTCACATCGGCATCTATGTGAGCCTATTCGCCCTCGGCCACTCCACGACGATGCTGCTCGGCGTCTACTTCAACGTCGGGATCAACAGCTACATCATCGATGCCATCATCGGCCTTTCGGTGGTCTACAAGTCGCTCGACAACATGGGGGCATTTCAAAGGTGGTTCGGCTTTCAGCCGAATACCAAGGTCGCGACCCTCATATTCGGCTTGTTCCACGGCTTCGGCCTGTCGACGAAAGTCATCGAATACGAGATCGCGCCCGACGGGCTCGTGCCGAACCTCCTGGCCTTCAACATCGGCGTCGAGATCGGCCAGCTCCTAGCACTGTCCGCCATCCTCATCGTCATGAGCTATTGGCGCAGGACGGACAGTTTCTGGCGCCATGCCTACACAGCCAACGTCGTGACCATGACCGCCGGTTTCGTGCTGGTCGGCTACCAACTCACGGGCTGGGCCTTGTCCTGACCCCCTGCAAGGATACCAATCGATGTACAATACCGACATTCCCAGCCGCGCCGAACTGCCGTCCACGCGGCGGCTGCTTCGCTCGACGATCATTGCCATTGTCGCGGCGGCGGTCATCCTGATCACTGTCGTTCTGCCCGCTGAATATGGGGTCGATCCGACCGGTGCCGGCCGAGCATTGGGCCTTACGGAGATGGGGCAGATCAAGACCCAACTCGCCGAGGAGGCTGAACGGGACCGCGCCGCCGGCCAATCCGGTCATACTCCGGCGGCGGCGCCCGCGCCGGATCGCCGATCCGGATTGCTCGAACGGATCTTCGCGCCCTTCCTGATTGGATCGGCCGCGGCTCAGACCGCGCCCGCGGCTCGTAGCGACGAGGTGACGCTGACGCTGAAACCGGGCGTCGGGACCGAGGTAAAGCTGGTCATGAAGCAGGGCGCCAAGGTGAACTATTCCTGGACCGTCGCAGGCGGCGTCGTGAATTTCGACCTCCATGGCGATGGCGGCGGCAAGTCGATCAGTTATGAGAAAGGCCGTGGCGCTCCATCAGCGGAGGGCGTTCTGCAAGCCGCCTTCACTGGCAATCATGGCTGGTACTGGCGGAACCGGGGAACCGCCAACGTGATGGTTACCCTGCGCGTGAATGGCGACTACACCGCCGTCAAGCGCGATCCGTGACAGTCGCTGCGGCCTGCCGGCATATGACGGCAGGCCGCAAAGTCTTCCCAGGAACTTCGTCCTCTCGCGCGCTGACGGTCAGGCCGACACCACCAAGCGCAGCGCCAGACCGGCGGCCGCCGTGATCCCCAGCGTCCGCAGGACCCCGAATTTCAGACGGAAAAGACACACAGCCGCCACGACGGCCAGTGCCAAGGCCGCCAGGTCGATGCTCGCCGGCAAGGGCATGTCGAATGCCATGGGTCCGAAGCGAAACGCGACATGGTCTCGGAATACGACATTCAGCGCGAACCAGACCGCGAGGTTCGCGACCACACCAACAACACTCGCGGTCACCGCGGCAAGCGCGCCCGCAAGGGAGACATTGGCCTGCAACCGTTCAATCAGCGGCGCGCCAAGGAAAACAAACGCGAAACAGGGCGCGAACGTGACCCAAAGAGTCAGCGCCGACGCGGCGATGCCGCCCGCGACGCCGCTCAATATCCCCGGGGACCGAAATCCCGCCAGGAAGCCGACGAATTGCAGCACCAGGATAAGCGGCCCCGGTGTCGTCTCCGCGAGACCAAGACCGGCCAGCATCTCATGTGGTGCCAACCACTGGTAGGCCTCCACCGCATCCTGCGCGACATAGGCGAGGACCGCATAGGCGCCGCCGATCGTGACGACGGCCATTTTGGAGAAGAACCAGGCGACATCGGCATATGTGCCGTCCGTCAAGGCCATCAGACCGACGACGGGGAGCAGCCAAAGGGCCAGGGCGACGAAGCCTGCCCGCCTTGCGCCCGCGGCCAGGCGAGCTGGGCGGCCAGGGTCTGTCGCCAGCAGTGTATCTATCAGGGCTGGACGGTCCTGCTTCGCCTGACCGTGGCTCGCATGACTGAAAAAGCCAGGGAGGAAGAAACCGATCGCGCCGGCCGTCAGCACGACCACGGGGAACGGAATGTTGAAAAAGAACAGGGCGACGAACCCGGCCACCGCCAAGGTCCATGCGACCTTGCCCTTCAACGCGCGCCGGCCGATCCGCAGAAGAGCTTCGACGACAAGTACCAACACCGCGCTCTTTAGCCCGAAGAACAGGGCATCGATGACCGGAACCTCGCCCGCGAGCGCGTAGATCAGCGAAAGTGCCAGCATGACCGCCGCGCCCGGCAGGACAAAGATGATGCCCGCAGCCAGGCCGCCCTTCACCCCATGCATCAGCCAGCCGAGATACGTCGCAAGCTGCTGCGCTTCCGGTCCGGGCAGCAGGGTGCAGAAGTTTAACGCATGCAGAAACCGGCGCTCGCCGATCCAGTGGCGTGTCTCGACGACCTCCCGATGCAACAGCGCAATCTGCCCCGCTGGCCCGCCGAACGACAACAGGCCGATGCGCAACCACACACGAAAAGCAGCCGCGAAGCTTGGCATGGGTTGGTCATTGCTGGCGGTATCGGATTCCTTTGGCGGAACGGCCTGAGCGTCGTTCATACCGGCGCTCCGGGAGATGGCCAGTTATGCGCCTCCGCGGTGGCATCGCGGCACCAACGATAGATGCCATCATACAGCATCATCGACGCATCGAGTTGCGCGAGGTCGTCGCGATACATGCGCGACAGCCCAAGCGATACGGCCAGGAGACCGCCAGCCTGCGGGGCAAGATCGAGGCGGGCTGTATCGGCGCCGCGAACGATGACGGCCAGGCGATCGAGCGCTTCGGAGTGAAGGCTGAATTCATCCAGCATTACATCGAACGTGCAGAGTGCGGCACGGTGGCTCCAGAAAATTCCCTCTACGTCGAATGGGGTCGCTCCGAAGCGTTCCGCCACGGCGAGAACCTCGGGCGGCGCGACATAAAGAAAGACCGCCGCTGGGTCGATGAAGCGGCGGATCAGCCATGGGCAGGCGATCCGGTCAATTTTGGGGCGACTACGGGTCACCCAGGTTGTGCGTCCGCGGGCGTCCCGTGCTGGCAGGTGGTCAGGTCGCAGCAACATGCCGCCTGCCGCACGCCATGCTTCAAAACCGCCTTCGAGACTTTCCGCATCGGCGCCGGCATGGCGCAACCAAGCCGCGACACCCTGACTGAGCTTGAGGCCACGCTGGCAGACAACGACAACGGACCTCCCCGTGAAGTCGCCAGCCCATTGTGCCGCCGTGGTCCAATCCCGGCGGAGGGCCGCAGGCAGCAGACGAGGGTCGGCGGCGAAATCCTCTCCGGTCCGTACGTCAAGGACGATCGGCGTATCGGGCAACCCGATGAGGCGTTGGAGTTGAGGCGTGGTGATCACTGTGGGTGTAGGCATGCGGCGTCCCCTCCTGGCGGAGTGTGTGGACGCGATGCTTCGGCCGAAGCCTCACGGGGTGATCGCGGAAGTCCCCTTGAACGAAAAGATGCATACCCGCGCCCCGGTCTGTCAAGGCTCGACCCGCGGCTGAGGTGGACGGATGAAAGCAAGCTGACCCGGCTACCCGGACGTTCCCGGACCATGTGTCCAACAATTGTGCCCAACGACGGGTCCTACACGGTGCCGACCTCGCGGCATAAACGACACTGACCTCCAACAACATAGCGGCTACGGTTTCGTTCACCAAAAACGCGCTGAATTCTTGCACCGTGCCTCGGATTCGGTGCTGGACCAGGACGGGATAGTGGATCAGGTCAGTTACGTCGGGTGCAAAAAAGGTATTTCAGCAAGGCGGCAATTAGGCACTCCGGCGGAACTCGCTGATCGTGACATGGCTCCACCGGATTAGCCCCAGTCTGACGAGAAGTCAGACTTCTATCTTCCTTCCGATACCTCAATCACCTTTCCGTCCTTCAGTCGAAAATGGAACCGCGCGCTCACCGGCTTCGCCCAGAGGTCCTTGTCCTTCAATTCGCGCTCGAAGGTCGGCGTATCGACGGTCACGGTGGCGGCATAGATTCCGTCGCCTGCCAAGGTGCTGTTCGCCGAGTAGTGCAGTCCGCTTGTCCCCCACATCGGTGGCAATACGAGTGTCATGACTTTTCCATTGTCTCTGTTGGTCGCGGCGAAGGTGACGTGGGCGTAGGGGATTCGGGTCTTTGACACAGGGTCCGTCAGCTTGAACTCAACGTGGTAGCGCTCATCGGCGGCAGGCATGTGCGCACCCCAGACCGGCGGGGTTCCCATTTGCATCCACATACCCTCCGCCCCCTCAAGCTCGAGTTGAAAGATCATATTGCCGGTCGTGGTGCGTCCCAGCAGCACCGCTTTCTTGAGGGGATCAGATGGTGTAGACAGCATTTTTGGCTTTGGCTCGGCCAATTGCGCGCTAGACGGCGACGCGAGGACGAGCGAACAAAGTACAAAGGCGGCATATGAGCTTGAGTTTTTGAACATGATAAGGTCTCCGGAATTCGGGGCCGCTGAGGGCCTTATGCCCGTACACGCGGACAAAACGTTCGTTCATACCGAGCAAGAACTCACCGCGCCTTAAGTGCCACGGCGTCCATTCGACCAGGCGCACGTCCAGAACGCGATATGGGGTTCAGTCACTTACTTCGATGCAAAACGAGATATTTTACCAGCGCGGCTATACCGAGCACGACAAGGATGAGAACAAGCAGCCAGGCAAATCCCATGCCCCACATCAGGGCGGGACCATCCATCATTTCACTCACGGCGATAGGCCTCCTGACGGAGTTCCACACCTAGCTGCAGCGTCCGCCCGGCCCAGATCAGTGTTACGATCGGAATGATCAGCCATTGCGCGAGGGGCGATAGGCCGGTGCCCAGCCACGGCACGGTCGGCATCCACTCCGTGTAGGCCCAAGCCCCTCGGACAACCGTATTCAAATATTCGCTGTAGACGGTATATCCGGCTCCTCCGATGACGAGGACTGCGATCACCGGACCAGCACGCTCATGTGGCCACGCGGGAGACCCCGCCACGGCAAGCGCCGCAGTCAACGCAAGCATCGCGATAATCACGTCGCCGACTGTGCAATGGATGATCGCCTGCGCGATCTCACGCACCGTGCCAGTGTGCCACAAGGTGTAGAGTGGCATTTGTGCTGTCTCCCACACAAGGTTCCCGGCGGTGGTTGCGATCAGATAGCGTCTGATCGCGACCAGCCAGTCTGGTTGCCTGCTGTACGGGTGATGTGTCGTCATCGCCCATTCGCCAGAGGCCGCCCCGAGTTCCGCGAAGTGCCGAGGCGTGGGAGCCACGCGGGCGTGACCGCTGCATAGCTGTCATAGGCTGGTCCGAACTCACGCCTGACCTCGACCTCCTCGGTA
>CANJSR010000285.1 GCA_947476855.1 Acetobacteraceae bacterium | reverse complement strand
GTATCGACAATGGTGATCCCCGTCGCGGTGGATGCTGCCAAAGCCTGATCGATCGTCATGATTGCCATTTTGCCGTCTTCCCTAGCCTGGTCACACAAGGTCGGCGGCTGCATGTCGACACGCTCTGGGTCAGCATGGTCCGCCGGATGGTCCTGACGATGCCATCCAGGGTTGAATCAAAGGTTAAATTCAATCGTATGGATTGCGGATTTCCACAGGCTCCAAGACGAACAAAACTGGAATCCGTCAACGAATGGATAACCAGGCGGTCTCTGGCAGGGGGGGCGCGGGCCTGATACACGGCCCCGCATGAGTGGTGCTTCCCCCCCACATTCCGTTGGGCAATCCCCTGGACATCCCCAACCGCGTGAGCGTGACGACACGCGCAAGCTGCTTGCTCGGCTGTGGCGTGATCATCTGCGGGACCATCGGCCGCGCTTGCTGCTGATCCTGCTGCTGACCGCGCTGATGGCCGGCACGACGGCGCTGTATCCCGTGGTCATCGACCACGCGTTCCAGATGTTCACCAACAAAGATCCGGCGATCCTCTATCAAATCCCGGCCCTGGTCGTGATCGTGACCCTGGTGAAGGCGGCGGCCCAATACTTCCAGACCGTGCAGGTGCAACGCATCGTCCTGCTGGTCATCCGCGCCCTCCAGCTTCGGATGTTCTCCCACCTCGCGCACGCCGACCTGGCGCGGGTGGAGCGGGAAGCACCGGCCCAGCTCACGACCCGGTTCACCACCGACGCCGCCACGATCCGCGAAGCGCTGACCCGAGGCGTTAACGGTGTGTCCGATGCGATCACCGTGGTCGGACTGGTCGCCTCGATGCTCTATCTCGACTGGGTGCTCTCATTGATCGCCGCGGTCATGTACCCGATCGCCGCCGTGCCGATCGAGCGGCTGGGCAAGCGCATCCGGCGCGCCTCGGGTGGGATGCAGGAGCGGATGGGCGAAGCGGCGGTGATGCTGAACGAGAGCTTCACCCAGGCCCGCACCGTCCGCGCCTTCCGGCTGGAGGAGACCGAGGTCCAACGGGCGGATGGCGTGTTCACCCAGCTCTATCGGTCGCTGCTGCGCATGGCGCGGACCCGGGCCGGTGTCGATCCGGTGCTGGAGGTCCTGGGCGGCCTGGCCGTCGCCGCCGTCATCGGGTTCGAGGGCTGGCGCGCCGCCGTCAGCGACCACACGCTGGGCAATTTCACCGGCTTCGTCGCGGCCCTGCTGATCGCCTCCCGCCCGCTGCGGGCACTGGGATCGCTGAACGCAGCGGTGCAGGAGGGTCTGGCCGGCCTCGCGCGGGTGTTCAATGTGCTCGACGAAAAGCCGACGATCCTGGACCGGCCGGGTGCGGAACCGCTGCCGGCGGGCAAGGGGCATGTCGTGTTCCAGGACGTGCATTTCCGCTATCCGGATGGGCGGGTCGGTCTGGCGAGCCTGAGTTTCGAGGCTCTGCCGGGGCGCACCGTCGCCCTGGTCGGGCCGTCGGGCGGTGGCAAATCCACCGCTTTGGCGCTGATCCCCCGGCTGCATGACGTGACCGATGGACGGGTGCGGATCGACGGGGTGGACACGCGCGATGTCTCCCTGGGCAGCCTGCGCGGGGCGATTGCCTATGTCGCCCAGGACTCGCTGCTGTTCGACGACACGATCGCCGCCAATATCGCGATGGGGCGGCCAGGGGCCGATCGAGCCGCCATCGAGGCTGCGGCCTCCGCCGCCGCCGCCGCCGACTTCATCGCCGCGATGCCGGATGGCTATGACACACGGGTCGGCACCGGCGGGCAGCGCCTGTCGGGCGGCCAGCGCCAGCGCGTGGCCCTGGCCCGCGCGCTGCTGCGGGACCCGCGCATCCTTTTGCTGGATGAGGCGACCAGCGCGCTGGACACCGAAAGCGAGGCGGCCGTGCAGGTGGCGCTGGCCCGCCTGCGGAAGGACCGCACCACGATCGTGATCGCCCACCGGCTGTCGACCGTGCGCGACGCGGACCTGGTGGTGGTGATGGCCAACGGGCGGGCAGTGGAAACCGGCACCCATGCGGGGCTGATGGCAGAGGACGGCTTGTATGCCAGACTGGTGCGGAGCCAGACGCTGGCGCAGTAACTATGCCAAGAACGACATAAACGGAGGAAACCATGGTTGCGAACATCAAACGCCTCGCGTTCTTCGAGGAATTCATGGACCCGATCGCCCTCCGCATCCTGGCCGGCCGGCCGGATATCGAGGGGGTGCGGCTGGAATATGCCTCTCCGGTCGATGACAATTGGGGCGAGATGATCCGGTCGCATGGCTACCAGATCCAGTCCCGGACGGAGTTGAAGGAGCCCTGGTTCGGCGACGCCGCCCTGCTGGTGCGCTGCCCGAACCTGCTGGCCATCAGTTCCACCGGCGCCGGCTATGACATGGTCGACGTGGATGCCTGCACCGCGGCCGGCGTGGTCGTGATGAACCAGTCGGGCACCAACAAGGAAGGTGTCGCTGAGCACGCCCTGGGCCTGATCCTGTCGCTGTCCAAGAAGATCGCGGTGTCCGAGCGGGCGATGAAGACCATCCCCAACATGGACCGGCGCGCCTACGCGGGGAACGATATCAAGGGCAAGACGATCGGCATCGTCGGCATCGGCAATATCGGCACCCGCGTCACCGAACTCTGCCGCGGCCTGTTCGGCATGACCGTCCTGGCCTTCGACCCGAACCTGACGGCGGAGCAGGTCGCCGCCAAGGGCGCCACCAAGGTCGGGCTGGAGGAGTTGTTGCAGCGGGCCGACTATGTCTCGGTCCACTGCCCGCGCACCAAGGACAGCTTCGGGATGTTCGGGCAGGCGCAGTTCGCCCTGATGAAGCCCACCGCCTATTTCGTGAACACCGCCCGCGGCGGCATCCACGATGAAGACGCCTTGGCCGAGGCCTGCCGCTCCGGCCGCATCGCCGGCGCCGGCCTGGATGTCTTCCTGAAGGAGCCGCCGGACCTCGACCACCCGCTGCTCGCCTTGGACAACGTGATCGTGACACCGCACACGGCCGGCATGACGGCGGAGTCGATGCTGGAGATGGTGACGGCCACCGCGCATCAGTGGATCGACCTGTTCGACGGCAAGGTGCCGCCGCGCATGGTCAACCCGGAGGTGTGGCCGCACTACTCCCGCCGGTTCACGGAGATCCTGGGCTTCGCGCCCGCGCCCCTGTCATAGGATCTGCCCGGTCAGCAGGTCGTCCCAGGCGGCGAACATCCGGTCCTGGTTGAACCGCGCCTCCGCCGTGGCACGGTTGGCGGCGCCGAGTTCGGCACGCATGGATGGGTCCTGGACCAGGCGCGCCATGACCTGGACCAGACCCTCGGGCGAGCCATCGCCGATCAGAGCGGCATTCGCGTCGGACACCATGATGCGGATGTCGCCCACGTCGGTGGCGATGACGGGGATGCCGCTCGCCATCGCTTCCAGCACGACGATCGGCATCTGCTCGGTGTCCGACGACAAAGCGAAGATGTCGAAGCGGGCGAGTTGCGCGTGGACGTCCTCGCGGTGGCCGGTGAACTCCACCCGGTCCCGGATGCCCAGGCTGGCGGCCAGCCCGTGCAGTTCGTCCCCGCACGCGCCATCGCCCACCACGACCAGGCGCGCCGGCAGCCCCGGGTCCAGGCGCGCGAAGGCCAGCAGCAGGCGGGCGATGTTCTTTTCCGGCCGCAGCGCGGCGACGGTGCCGATGACCACCGGCTTCCCCGGCTCCACGACCCGGCCAGGGCTGGAAAAGCGCGCCAGGTCGATCCCGTTCGGGATGTAGCGGACCTGTTCGGCCGGCAGGCTCCATTCTTCCGTCAGGATCGTCCGCAGCGTGACCGAGGGCACGACCGTCGTGCTGTGCGACAGCGCCATACGGTTGGCGATGATGCGGCGGCGCAGGCGAACGAAATACTCATCCGAGCCGAAGCCGTCGATGACATGAATATGCGGCACGACCGGAATGAGGTTGGCGAAGGCGAACTCGATGGCGCCCCAGTTGTAGGTCAGCATGCAGGCCGGCCGCCATTCGTGCAGCAGGCGACGATAGGCCAGGATGCTGCGCAGGAACGCATCCTTCGCCCCGACCAGCCTGGGGTAGGCGACATCCAGCGCAGGCGACAAACGCACACGGGCGTCGGTGCAGCCATCCAGCGCCAACACCATGTGCCGGAACCGAGGCCCCAGGAAATTCGCCAACGCCGCGAACCGCGCCTGCGCGCCACCGACCGCGAACGTGGGGAACACGTGAAGCAGAAGCGGGGCGGGATCGGTCATCAAGCAGCAGCCTTCCTGGTCCTGATCACACCCTGGGGCATGGCAACCGCCCCTCCGCCGAATGGAGGAACAGCCGGCCCGCACAGCCCTGAATCCGATGAACGCGCGCAGGTAACACATCATCCGCCGCGGTCGAACGATTTTCCCGCGCCAACCCGGCGCCCATCAGACTCATACCGGGATAGGATGCAGCCAACCCCGCGCTTGGCGCGGCGTTTGCTTGTCCCCGACCCACAGACCCAGGAGAAACCCATCCATGGACATCAACCTGCCCGAGATCGTGACGGAGGTGGAGGCGGCCTTCCGGGCATACGAAGCCGCCCTGATCACCAACGACGTGGACACGTTGCAGGCCCTGTTCTGGAACAGCCCCCTGACCATCCGCTACGGCATCAACGAAATCCTCCATGGCTGGGACGAAATCGGCGCCTTCCGCTCGGGCCGTTCCCCCGCCGGGCTGATGCGGACGATCTTCCGCACGGTGATCACGACCTACGGCCGCGACTATGCCACCGCGTCGACCCTGTTCCAACGCGACACGATCCCCGGCAAGGTGGGCCGCCAGATGCAGACCTGGGCGCGGATGCCGGAAGGATGGCGCATCGTCGCCGCCCATGTCTCGATGCTTGACGATCCAGAGGGGACCTATCGTGGCTGAGTATGACCTGGTCATCGCGGGCGGCACCGTCGTCACGCCCGCCGACATGTTCCCCGCCGATATCGGCATCGTCGGAGAGCGCATCGCCGCCATCGGCACCAACCTGAAGGGGGAACGCCGCCTCGACGCCGACGGCCTCTGGGTCATGCCAGGCGGCGTCGACACACACTGCCATATCGAGCAGTTGCAGGAAGCCGGCGGCGCGGATGAGGAAAGCTTCGTCACCGGCAGCACCGCCGCCCTCGCCGGCGGAACCACCAGCGTCATCACCTTCTCCACCCAGTTCAAGGGCGGCGGGCTGACCGCTCCCCTGGCCGAGTATCGACGACGCGCCACCCAAGCGATGGTGGACTACAGCTTCCACCAGATCATCACCGACGCCACGGATGACGTGATTTTCCGCGAGGTGCCTGAAATCGTCGCACAGGGCGTGCGCAGCCTGAAGGTCTTCCTGACCTACGACCCGCTGCACCTCGACGACCGCCAGTTCCTCCGCGTCCTCGCCGCCGCCCGCCGCACCGGCGCGCTGGTCACCGTCCATTGCGAGAACTATGAGGCGATCCGCTGGCGCACCGCCGCCTTGCTCGCCGATGGCCGCACCGCCCCGAAATACCACGCCTGGTCACGCCCCAGCATGATCGAGCGGGAGGCGACCCATCGGGCGATCGCGCTGGCCGAGATGGTCGATCAACCGATCCAGATCTTCCACGTCTCCTGCCCCGAGGTCGCGGAAGAGATCGAACGCGCCCAGCGCCGCGGGGTAAAGGTCTGGGGCGAGACCTGCCCGCAGTATTTCGTCCTGACCGCCGCCGACATGGACCGCCCGGGCTTCGAGGGCGCCAAGTTCATGTGCAGCCCCGCCCCCCGCGACAAGGCCGCCAGCGAGGGCTTGTGGGACCTCGTGAAACGGGGGACGCTGGACGTCATCTCCTCCGACCACAGCGGCTGGGGCTATGACACGCTGGCGGGCAAGCGGGTGAACGGCAGCGATGCCTCCTTCCGCGACATCCCCAACGGGGTTCCTGGCCTGACCGCCCGCCTGCCGCTGATCTTCAGTGAGGGCATCAGCGCGGGCCGCATCGACCCCTGCACCTTCGTCCGCCTCACCGCGACCAACCCCGCTCGGCTGTTCGGGCTTTATCCGCGGAAGGGGATGATCGCACCAGGGACGGACGCCGACCTAGTGCTGTGGGACCCGAAGCGGAAGGTGACGCTGAACAACACGGTGATGCAGCACATCATAGACTACACGCCATACGATGGCATGGAGGTCACCGGCTGGCCGGTGGTGACCGTGCGGCGCGGAGAGGTGGTGATGCGGCACGGCAAGGTGCAGGCGGAACCGGGCAGCGGGCGGTTCCTGGCACGCGATCCTTACGACTTCATCAAGCCGTCCGGCAACCTGCCGGACGGATTCGACGCGAGCGCCTTCCTAGTTTGAGGGGGGGAGGGTTGGGGAAGACAGGCTGGAGTGGACGGCGCAGCCTATGGCCCGAGGGCGGTGTTGCCCGATCGTTCCGGGCGGAGGAGCCTGCAAGACCATCCTACCTAATACCAGTCGCCCCATCCCCGGCCTTGTGTGTTCAGACCGGAGACGTCCCTGACAGGTGTTCGGAGACCCTCCTGACACATGCACCGTGCGCGTGCGGGTCGCGGAGGTCAATTTCCGCGATCCGGAAGCGCATGAAGAACACATCCCACACGCCAT
>CANJSR010000284.1 GCA_947476855.1 Acetobacteraceae bacterium | reverse complement strand
GTTCGCCGTCTGGTCTGTTCGGGTTATCTTGACCGCTGCACTCATTCCGCTCCCCCATCGTCGCGGTGCGTCAACGGCCCTACCGAATCAGGACTTCACGCCGATTCCTAGTCCCCAGCGTGAGTCAGCGGTTGGGGCGGTTGGTATTAGTTAAATCCACCGGTCAAGACAAACCCCCCGTTGACGAATTTCACTGGCCCCTCATGGGGCCGCTGGCGCCGAGAGGTTCCCCCTCTCCAATTTCATGCGGGTTGCTTTCGATCGGTTTAATTACAGGAGAATATGATGGCGGTACAGTTTATCGACCTCGGCGGCGCGAGCAACACGCTCACGCTCGGTGATGACGATTTCATTATTATCGGAACGGACGGCGACAACACCCTCACGCTTGGCAACGGCAATGACAAGCTGACATTGGGCAACGGCAACAATACGCTGACCCTGGGTGGCGGCACCAACCGGATCAAGGCCGGTGTCGGCGACAATACCATTACAATCAATGGCCTGGGAAGCGTCAAGATAGAACTGGCCAGCGGCAACAATACCGTGACGGTGGACGACGGCCCTGCCTTGATCACGGTCGGCGGCGGGAAGAACACGATCGTTACGGGCGACGGCAAGAGCACGGTCCAGGCGGGTGACGGCGTCAACACGATTACCACGGGCAACGGCAACAGCGCCGTCACGGTCGGAGACGGCGCGGGCAACACACTCGTTGTCGGTACCGGCAAGAATGTGGTCACGCTAGGCATCGGCATCGGCAATCTGCTGCAGACCGGGGGCGGCGGGAATACCCTGCTCGTCGAGGCCGCCGCGATCGGCACGGACACCATCCAGGGGGCCATGACGACGAACGACGGCACGGGCAATCAGGTCATCCTCACGACCACCGGCGCGGCCAGCATCGTAGGCGTGACCGGGTTCCAGACATTCCGCCTTGCCGATGGCGGGCCGAACAGCCTGGCCGTGAACGACGGGAATTTCATCCGCCTGCCCGGGAAGTCGATTTCCGTCATGGGTGGTGATTCAGGCAATACGGTGAATGCATCGACCCTGTCGGCGGCGAATTCCGTCCGGCTTACTGGTGGTCTGGCGGTCGATACATTCATCGGCGGGGCCGGCAATGACTCAATTGATGGCAAGGACGGCGCCGATGTCATGACGGGCGGCCTCGGCAACGACCGCTACTACGTCGACGATGCGGCGGATCAGGTGATCGAGGCGGCGGCCGGCGGCACCGACGTCGTGTTCGCCAGCGTGGACTACACCCTCGCAACTGGCCAGGCGCTGGAAATTCTTCGTGCGAACGCCGGGGCGGTGGGGCTGACGCTGCGAGGCAATGAACTCGACAATCGCATTGATGGCGGGATTGGTAACGATACACTCAACGGCAAGGCCGGCGCGGACTATATGACGGGCGGTGATGGCGACGATACCTACATCGTCGATCAGGTCCGGGATCAGGTCTTCGAGGCGGTGGGAGGCGGCAGCGATACGATCTTCACCCTCTCCAACTACACCCTTGGCGCGGGCCAGGAAGTCGAGTTCCTGCGGGCGTACGCCGGAACACCAGCGCTGCGGCTCAATGGCAACGAACTTGGCAACCGCATCTATGGTGGCGTCGAGGGCGATACGCTCGATGGCATGGCGGGTGCCGACGCGATGTTCGGAGGGGTCGGCAACGACCGCTATTTTGTCGATCAGGCTGGAGACTTGGTGGTCGAGGCGGCGGGTGAGGGCATCGACACCGTCCTTACCCTGTCGGACTACGCCCTGCGTCAGGGGCAGGAAGTCGAATACCTGAGGGCAATCGCGGGCGCGCCTGGGGTACGCCTGAGCGGTAATGAGTTCGACAATGGCGTCTACGGCGCGGACGGCAACGATACGATCGATGGCATGGCGGGTACCGACCTCATGGTCGGCCAGGCGGGCGACGACCGATATTTTGTCGACAATGCCGGTGATCGCGTGCTCGAGGCCGCTGGAGGCGGCACCGATACCGTCTATACGACCGTCGATTTTGCTCTGGGGGCAGGCCAGGAAGTTGAAGTCCTCCGGGCTCTGGCGGGGGCGGGTGCACTGCGCCTGTCAGGCAATGAGATAGACAACCGGATCTTCGGTGGAGTCGGCGACGATACCATCGATGGCATGGTCGGTGACGACAGGATGACTGGCGGCGCGGGCGACGACCGATACTTCGTCGACAGCATCGACGATACGGTCGTCGAGGCCTCCGCGATGGGCAACGACATCGTCTACAGTTCGGCGCCCAGCTTCATCCTTGGGGCGAATGTTGAGAATCTGCGCCTCATGGATGGCGCCACGTCGGGCACCGGTAACGGCCTGGCCAATGTCATCCGCTCGCTCACCGGTGCCGATACGATCCTGGATGGTAAGGCCGGTGACGACCGGTTGGTCGGCGGCGACGGTGCTGATCGACTGAATGGCGGCCAGGGCGTGGACGTGCTCACCGGCGGTGCGGACGCGGACAGCTTTGCCTTTCTCAAGGGGGCGGCGGACGGCGACCGGATCACCGATTTCGTCGTGGGAACCGATCATATCGACTTCTACGGCTACGATATCGGCGCAACCTTTGCCAAGGTCGCCGGCGCATGGACGGTGACGGATGGCTCGTCGACCGAGGTCATCAACTTCACGGTCTTCCCCGTGACACTGACAGCCGCAGACTATCACTTCTACTGATCCGCACGCTTCTCCCGCGTGCCGAGACGGGTTCGTTCCGGCGAACCCGCCTCGGCCGTTGGCATGGTATTGATTGCGCGCGCAGCCGCCACACCGACCCTGCGTGCAGACCAGTCGCCGCTGGCATCAGGCGTCGAGGAACGCCTGGGCTTCCCTGACGACGGCTTCCAGTGCCCCAGGGGCGAAGGGCGAGACCAGGCCGGCCGATCGCACCAGGTCCTGGAACGGTGCCTCTCCTCCGCGTCCACACAGGCGCACATACGCATCAAGCGCCCCGGGGAAATCAGCCCGCGACATGACCCAGAACTGCAACGCACAGCACTGCGCCAGCGTGTAGTCGATGTAGTAGAATGGCGACGAATAGATGTGGTGCTTGGCCTGCCAGCGCCCGCCCATCGCCGGATATTCCAGGTCGCCGTAATCCGCCCAGGGCATGTAGACCCGCTCCAGCCGCTGCCACATCGCGTGACGTTCGGCCGGGGTTGCGTCCGGGTTCGCGTAGACCTCGTGCTGGAAGTGATCGACGCAGACGCCGTAGGGCAGGAACGCCAGCGCGCCGATCAGGTGCATGCGCCGGAACCGGTCGGCGGCGGCATCCCCCACCATCAGTTCCATGAACGGCCAGGACAGGAACTCCAGCCCCATGGAGTGGATTTCCGCTGACTCCATCGTCGGCCACAAATAGTCAGCCAAGGGCTGGGACCGGCTTTCCCAGTTCTGGAACGCGTGCCCCATCTCGTGCGTGAAGACGCCGATGTCGTGGTGGGTGCCGTTGAAGTTGGCAAAGATGAAGGGCACGCCCTCGGTCGGGAAGGACGTGCAGAAGCCGCCTCCGGCCTTGGTCGGGCGGTTCTTGAGGTCCAGGAACCCGCCCTGTTCCATCATGCGGTAGAATTCGCCCATGCGCGGGTCCATGCGGTCGAACATCGTCCGCGCCTGCGCCACGAGGAAATCGTGATCGCCGGCGGGGCCGGGATTGCCGGCGGGATCGACCAGAGCCTCATCCCAATAGCGCAACCGGTCCCAGCCGTTCTCGGCCCGCCGCTGTTCCAGCAGGCGCGCGACCAGGGGCACGACATGTTCGGCGACCTGCTGGCGATAGCGGGCGACATCGTCGGGGCCGTAGTCGGTGCGGCGCATGCGGCGATAGCCGAGCGGGGTGTAGGTTTCGTAGCCGAGCTTGCGGGCCATGTTGTGGCGCAGGCGCGTCAGATCGGCATAGATCGAGTCCAGTTCGGCCCCGTTCGCCGCGAAGAACCCCCAGCGCGCCTGTTCGGCCGCGTGGCGCGTCTCCCGGTCCGGGTCCTGTGCGAAGGCATCCAGCCCAGCCAGGTTCAGGCTTTCGCCGCGGAAGTCGATCCGGGCGGAGGCCAGCAGCGCGGTGTAGCGGGCTGAGAGGCGGGACTCCTCCTCCAGATCCGGCTTGATGGCGGGATCGAAGGTCGCGAGGTCGCTCTCCCACAGACCCAGCGCGTGGGCGCCGACGATCGGGGCCACGGCGTCGCGCAGGCTCAGCAGGCGGCGCTTGATGGCGATCTCGTGTTCGGTTGCCTCGGGGGCCAGGCCGTCGGCGTAGTCCCGATCAGCCTTGGCGGTTTCGCTGGCGGTGTCCTGGGCGAAGCGGAGATGCACCAGGGCGCTCCAGGTGTCGTACTCCCGACGCTGGCGGTCCCATAGCGCCAGGGCGGCCGGCACGTCGCCGCCATCCAGCAGGGCGGTCACGGCGGCGTGGTCTCGGGCCAGGCTGTTGCGGTCCGGCCGGGGGGCCGTGATGGCGGAGAATATGTGGGACATGGGTTACTCCTGCGGGACCAGGCCGCCGGGCCTGTCGCCGGCGCGCTGAAACACCAGCCTGGCATTGTGGAAATCTGCGACCGAGGGCCGGTGCGCGATCGACACCAGCGTCGTGTTCGGCAGTCGTTCTCTTAGCGTCTGATACAGCGCGGCCTCGCCGACGGGGTCGAGGCTGGCCGTTGCCTCATCAAGGAAGATCCAGTCCGGCCGGGCCAGCAGGGCACGGGCGAGGGCGATGCGCTGCTGTTCGCCTCCCGACAGGCGGGCCGGCCAGTTGTCGTCGCGGTCGAGCAGATCGACCAGCCCCGGCAAACCGGCATCGCGCAGTGCCTGGGCGATCGCGGACTCCTGGTAGTGCGTCGGGGGATGCGGATAGCTGACGACGTGCTTCAGGGAGCCGAGCGGGATGTAGGGGCGTTGTGGCAGGAAGAAGATGTTGGCGGGGGTTTCGATGCGTCCCTGGCCAAAGGGCCATATGCCGGAGATCACGCGGAACAGGGTCGACTTGCCGCTGCCGGAGGCGCCGCTGATCACCACCGAGTGCCCGCGCGTCAGGTCGATATCCGCGCCATCCAGCAATTTCGTGCCGTTCGGCAGCACCATGTCCACGTCCCGCAGGTGGATCGATCCGTCGGTGGATTCAGTCTTGATGAACCCTTCGTGCGACGCGGCGCGGGCGGCGGCGATCGCGCGTTCGAAGGTGGAGAGGCGTTCGACCACCGCACGCCAGCTTGCCAGCGCCGCGTAGGAATCCACCACCCATGACAGGGCGTCCTGCACGCGTCCGATCGCGTCGACCGTCTGGAACATCTGCCCCAGCGTCACCTGCCCGGCGAAGTAGCGAGGCGCGATCAGCAGGATCGGGAAGATCGCTCCGGCCTGGCTGTAGCCGACCGTGACCAGATTGAGCAGCTTGGTCCGGTTCATGATCGCGTGCCAGTTGCCGATCAGGGCGCCGAAGCGGTTCTTCAGCGTGGCTTTCTCGACGTCCTCGCCGCGCATCAGGGCGACGGCTTCGGCGTTCTCCCGCATCCGCACCAGGGCGTAACGGAAATCCGCCTCCACCCGCTGCTGGCGGAAGTTCAGCGCGGCGAGGGGGCGGCCGACAAAGTGCGTCGCGACGGTGCCGATGACTGCGTAGATCAGGGCGATCCAGAACAGGTAGCCGGGGATGGTGATTCCGAAGACCGTGATGGCGCCGGAAAGGCCCCACAGGATCGTCAGGAAGCTGACCAACGAAACGATTTTGGACAGCAGGCCGAGTGTCAGGGTCAGGGTTGCGTCGCAGAATTCGCGGATGTCGTCGGCGATGCGCTGGTCGGGGTTGTCGGTGCCGATCTGGCCTCGATCCGGGCTCATGGCGATGCGGTAATAGGCGCGGTCGGCCAGCCATTCGTCCAGGTAGACGCGCGTCATCCAGCGGCGCCAGCGGATTTGCAACCATTGGTTCAGATACACTGCGTAGATGGCGATGCCGATGAAGGCGAAGGCCAGCGGCGTGAAGCCGGGGTGCAGCCCGCTTTCATCCCATTTGTAGAACAGCAGCAGGTCGATGAAGCTGTCCCAGTCCTTGCTTTCCAGCGCGTTGTAGAACGCTGCGCGCCAGAAGTTGAACAGTACCGTCAGCCCGACCGTAACCAGGCTGAGTGCGATGACCGCCGCCAGCAGAAGGCGGGCGGACCAGCGTTCCTCGGAGTGCGCGAAATAGGGTTTGGACAGCCGCCAGGCGTCCTTCAGGAACTGGCCGAGACCTTGCATCGTCGAACTACCTTTTTAGCGTGGCCGGCTGTTCCGCCTGGGTGATGGCCTGGTCGATGCGCGCAAGCAACGGCAAAAGCCGAGCCTTGTTTGCGCCGAAATCGTAATAACCGTAGATGCTGCGGGAGTAGAGGGTGATCAGCGATTCTCCCTCCCGTCCGCCCGTTTCGATCTGGATCGAAACGAGATCGGGGAAGTTGAGCACCTTGCTCCGCACCACGAAATGCATCTGCGACCGGTCGGCGTATTCGGCCAGCAGATAGGTGTTCGGCATGGTGGACAGCGCGGCCTTCACGATCGGATAGAGCGCTTGCGGGGCGACCGCGTAGGGCTCCGTGATCAGGTCGACCGCCTGCCGCCCGCTGCCCGCCGGGCCCGCCACGGCATTGTTGGGAGAGCTTGGTCGCTCG
>CANJSR010000283.1 GCA_947476855.1 Acetobacteraceae bacterium | reverse complement strand
GGCGTTGTTCGCCGAGTTCGGGACCCAGGCGAAACCGGCCGGCCCACCGCGGCCCTTGGCATCGGTGAACTTCAGGTCCGTACCATCCAGGGTGACCGTGATGTCGCTCCGGTTGCCATCGGCGCGCCGGAACCCAGCCTGCAATGCGCTGGCCAAGCCGCTCCAGGTGCCGACACTGGTCAGGTCGACCCATGGCACGGTGACGCCACCAAAGGCGCCGCTGAAGCCGGCGAGGTTGCTGCCCGAATAGAAGCTCGTTACCGAGACAGCGGCGCTGGATGGCGTGGCGGGCGTGGACGGCTCGGGTGTCACGCCATAGCTGAAGGCGCGCGACAACTGCACGAAGCGCTGGTCCGTCATCTGCGCGGCAAAGGATGTCTTGTCGTCGGGGTCCGAGGCCAGCACACGCTTGACCAGCCCGGTCATGCCGATCTGCGACGACATCCCGAAGGCCGTCAGGGCGAAGTCCTGCAATCGGCGATCCGCGAGCAGCTTCTCGGGGGTCAGTGCCTTGAAGGCGTTCTGACGGAAATAGGCGATCTCCCGCTGCACGACGGGGTCCTTGGTCAGGACCGGGAAGTCCTTCGCCGCCTTGGTCTGCAACAGCTTCCACCCGGCGATGCCGGTGCGGATGCCGAGTGTCGTAACGAAAGGATCCATGGTCGTTGCCCGCCTCGGCTGCCTGTGCGTTCAGGCACGCCATGCACTGGCGTGCCTGACCGATCACTCATGAAGGACACATGGCGGGGCCGTCCCGCCATGCGCCGTTGTTCCGTGGCCGTCGCGGCTAGCGCGTCTCCGCCATGGCGGCGGATGCGCGGCGCCACTGGTGCGGCTCCACGTTCAGCAGGTCCGCTTCATAGGCAATCAGCGGATGCAACCGGGTCAGCCCCTTGTAGTAGTCGCCGCGTTCGACCAGGCGGTCGACATCGGCCAGGACCTCCAGGTTGTCGGAGCGCACATACGCCTCACACAACTGCTTGTGGGTTTCCTTGTAGCTGTCGAGCAGGGCCTCGGACGGAGGCGGCTGCATCAGCATGGTCTGCACAAGGAAGTACAGGCGCTTGGTGGGGGTGTTGGCGTCCGCCCCCTGAAGGACGTCCTTTTCCCGCATGACATGGGCAAAATTGCGGACAAGCAACGAGGTCCGGCTGTCGCCATTGACCAGCACGGCCCCGTTCACGATCAGGCGCTCCCGCGCCGCGAGCTTGAGCTTGAGCGGCATCAGACTGCACCCTGCGTGGAGGTCCGAAGACCCAGCATGATGCTGCGGTTGATCTCAATCATGTCCTGCACTCCTGCCCCCTGGTGGATCACCCGTTCGGCTTCACGGGCAACCCAGATTGCCAGGCTCAGGAGACGCGCCCGCAGGTCGACGGGAAGGGCGTTGTCCTCCCCGGCCAGATCGGCGGCCAGCGTCTGCCACAGCACGCGGTTGTCGTGCGCGGCCTGGATTTTCTGTGTGAAATGAGCGTCGGGGGCGGCTGCGCCCTCCAACGCGGCGGTAACCTTCTCGAAGACCCGGAGTTCGATATCGCGGGGCGCTTCGGTGGAACGGATGACCGACCCATAGGCCGACGCGGCGCCGTTCGGAAACGCGAGCATGGGTTCGGCGGTGGAAGCGTGGGGTGAGGTCTGCATCGAACGGGCTTTCTTCCTCGTCAGGCGCGCAGTTTTTCGTTGGCGAATTCTCCGCCAACGTGCGGCGGAGCTGGGCAGAAAGCCCAGCCCCGCCAGTAGTCAGCCGAAGAGCTTCAGGATCATCTGCGGCGCCTGGTTGGCGATGCTGAGAGCCTGCGTGCCCAGCTGCTGCTGGGTCTGCAGGGCGCTCAGACGCGCCGACTCGGCGGTCATGTCCGCGTCGATCATGTTGCTCACGCCCTGCTGCATCGCATTCGCCAGGTTGGTGACGAATGTCTTCTGCGACTGGACGTTCTGCTGGACGGCACCGAACTGCGCGGCTTGGCCCTGGACGGACGCGGCGAAGGCATCAATTTTCTTCATCGCGGCGTCGAGGTTGGTCTGCTGCGTAGCCGGGTCGGTATCGGTGATCGCCGCCGCCATGTCGCCCACCAGCGTGTAGAAATCGTCAACGGCGGTGTCGGCGCCGGTGCTGGAGAGGTCGACCGCGGCGCCGGTGGCGATGGTCGGAGAAGTAGCACCGCCCGTCGCGGTGTAGTCGTTGTTCGTGGCGGCCAGGAACACCAGCCCGTCGGGCTGCGTGCTGTCCAGCAGATTGACGCCGTTGAACGAGGACGACTTGATCGTCGCACCGATCTGATTGACGAGCTGCGTCACTTCGCTCTGCATCGCCGACTTGTTCGCCGAGGTATCGGTGAACGTCGCGACCTTGGCACGGATCGACGAGACCAGCTTGGAGATCTGGGTCGCGCCGGAGACCGCGGTCCCCAGGATCGAGTCAGCGTTGCCGAGATTCTGGCTCACCTGGTTAAGGCTCGCCACGTTGGACTTCATGGTCGAGGCGATGGTCCAGGCGGACGCATCGTCGCGAGCCGTCGCGACCTTCAAACCACTGGAGATGTGGTTCTGGGTCTCGGTCAGAGAGCGCTGCGTGGCCTGCAAGTTCTGCAGGGCAACCATGGCGCCGTAGTTCGTGAGGATCGAAGACATTTGAAAAGCTCCCATTCAGGGCTGTGGGTGGGAGCGCCATTCTGACGCCGGTGCATGCTACGGTCTGTTCTAGTGCTTCGCATCATGTTGGGATGGTGTTTAGCGAGGAGGTCGGACCCTGTAAAGCAGTTTCTTCAAAAATTTTCGCAAGAACGATTCAGGCCTGCGAGTCCACGCTCGCAGCAAGAACGTGCCGCCGCGGACGGTCATGCAGGTCATAGGTCCCCGGGTCCGCCATACCGCCCACGAGGCTCCGCAGGCGGGTCGCCGCCCCATCCAGCACGGTGGTCACGGCTTCGAGTACAAGGGCGTTCTCGCTCGCGGCCGTCAGCAGGTCGTTCATCGCCGCGAGGCCGACCTCGGTGGCGATGGCATCCTGCTCCAGCCCGTCGCAGGTCTGCATGAAGCTGGTGTAGGCGGCCTGTTTGGCGGCGGCGGCCTCGGCCAGATCGGCCAGGGCACCCGCATGGGCGTGCCTGGTTTCCTGTTGCATAGAGACGGTCAGCAGGCGCGCGGCCTGGGTGATCGCGGAATCACGTGTCATCATCGTACTCCTCCCCGCCCATGGCGGTTTTCAGCGTCCCGCAGGGACTTTTCGATCGCTTGCCGCAGGCGTCCGTCGCCCGCCGGCCCTTCACGCGCGGCGGCCTGACCCAGCGCCTGGTCCATCAACGTGCGCCAGGTGCCCTCGGCCTGCCCGGCCGCGAAGGGACCGGAGGGCTTTGAATCAGGCCTGGCGTGCCGCAGCATCTCGGTCATGAACATCGCCTCGAACTGGCGGGCGGTGTCCTTCAGGCGCGCACTGTGGCGGTTCGCAGCGGCATCGACGCGGCCGTTGACCGGGGGTGCCGCAACCGGCCCGGCCGGCGGGCCGAGGGGTGGTCCGGGGGATTTGACGACGTTCATGTCGCGCCTCCTTTAATTTTCGCATGATTCTTCATGCCGGTCGATTTACGGCTTACAACAGATTTTCGCAAGACCTGTAGCAGCCTGAAGCCTCGGAGTTCTTGCTAATTCGCGAGATTTCACCTATCTCTGGACCACTGAGATTCGCGCGGCTATTCAGAATGAGGACGCCGCCCTGATCGCCCGAAGGAAACAGAATGCCGTCATCCGCGAAACTGCCTGGACTGGACCTGCTGGAACCGATGCCCCCCAGCACCGCGTCCGTCCCGGCGGTCGTCCCCGACCAGCCCCGCTTCTCGATCGTCCGCATCACGCCGGACATGGCGCCGAGCCTGCTGGCGATGAAGCGGCCTGTTGGGAAGCGGAATGCGGCAGCGGTGGCCGCTTATGCGGCCTCGATGCGGGCGGGCGAATGGGTGCTGAACGGCATGCCCATCATCCTGTCACGCAACGGCGTCCTGCTGGACGGGTTGCAAAGGCTGTACGCGTGCATCGACGCCAAGGTCCCGTTCGTCACCGTCCTGGCCGAAAACGTGCCGGACGACACCGTTCACACGATCGACCAGCAGCGCCGCCGCTCGTTCACCGGCGTGCTCGAAACACGCGGCATCCCCAAGCCCGCCGCGGTGGCCAACCTGCTCGCGAAGCTGATCCGGTATGAGGACGGGACGCTGACGCGCGGCACCTCCGCCCCACCGTGGAGCCGGATGGAACGCGCGTTGGAGGCGAACCGCGCCGAGATCGAGACGGCCGTGAAGTTCAGCTTCGATCATCCGGCCAAGCTGCTGTCTGAATCGATCCGCACGCCGCTGGCCTTCATCGGCCTCCAGGCCGACCGTTCGGCGTTGCGCCGCTTCCTGGATGCTCTGGTCCACCCCGAGAAGTTCACCGCGGACGAACCCGGCGTCATGATCCGCCGCCGAATCATCGAAAGCCGAGAAGACAAGGCTCGGCGGCTGCCCGCGATCTCTCTGTTCGCGATCTGCATCAAGGCGCTGAACGACACGATCCAGAACACCCGCAGCGACGCCTATGTGTGGAATCCGGCCGGACGGAACGCGAAGGGGGAGGAACCCTTCCCCACCGTCCTCGGCTACACCGGGCTCAAGGATTTCGTGCATTCGACCGCGCGGATGGAGATGGGTGAGCGGCTGAAGCAGGAAGCCCAGGCGGCTCTGGAGGATCCCGGCATCTATACGATGACGGTTGAGACGATCACGCCGGCCAGGGCAGAGGAATACCTGACCGCCAACCGCGGCAACCGCAACATCGTGCAGGCCCATGTCGCCGCGATGGCGCGCGACATCACCAATGGCCGATGGATGTTCAACGCCCAGCCGATCTGCTTCTCCCGCTCCGGCCGGCTGCTGAACGGGCAGCACCGCCTGTCCGCCGTGCTGGAAGCCGGCCAGCCGATCGAGGTCATGGTCATGCGCGGCCTGCCGGACGAGGCGTTCGAGACCTATGACAAACAGGCCAAGAAGGCTCCGGCCGTCGATGAGATGTTCGAGGATTTCGGCGACAAGGCCCTGATCTCGGCCACCGCCGTGCTGCTGTGGAAGCGGGAGCTGCGGCCGGAAGGCCAGCCGAATGCTAGCCCCACCGCCACCGAGGTGCGCGACGTCATCGTCAACCACCCGGACCTGATGCGGCTGCGCGGCTTTGCCCGCAAGCTGGTGCGCTATGGACGGTCCTCGGCGCTGACCTATGCGGCCTACCGCATTCATCGCGACGATCCGCGGCTGGGGAAAGTATTCCTGGACCGGCTGGAGACCGCGGCGAACCTGCCCGCCGGCCATATCATCCTGCGCCTGCGCGACCGGCTGATCGATCTGCGGAAAGCCGATCAGAACACCCAGATCGACGAAATCCTCGCCGCGTGGGAGCGTTTCAGGAAGAAGCCCGGTATCCCGATCGACTGAGGGGAAGGGTTACGCAGCGACGTCCAGCGGCATCAGCACCTGCGCATCATCGGCCATGCGATCGGCTTGGCGGATCGCGTGCAGCCTGGCATCCCGCAGCACCTGGTCCTGCGCCACTTCCAGCCGCTTCAGATCAGTGAACGCCTCGCGCACCGACTCGAGCGCGGCAGCTTCCTCTCCCGCGCAGACATCGCGCTGCGCCCGCAGTCCGGTCCGGACATCCAGTGCGTGGCGTCGCCAGGCGCCGAAGGTCAGCAGCCCGACCGGGTCGTTGGCCGGCGCCTGTATTTCCCGCTCAAACTGTTCGGCGTGGGTGACCAGGGCGGCATCGGCATCGGCGCGGGCCGAGGCGGCCTGCACCATCTCGATGCGGCGCTCGTCCATTTCCTGACGGGCCAGCCGGATCAGCAGGCGGAGTTCCTTCTGCATGGTCGACCTCAGGCCGCCAGGGCCTGGGGCATCCAGCGCAGCGACAGGCCGTTGCGCGCGCCGATCACGTAGCCCAGGCCACGCACCGTGCGGATGTCCACACCGCCGCCGGCAGCCGCCAGCTTCTTCCGCACGGACGCCACCACCGCCTCGGCCCAGCCGGCTTCGACCTCGGCCAGACGGGCCTGCAGGGCGTCCTTACCAACCGGGGTGCCGGCGCGGGTGACCAGCATTTCCAGCACCACGTATTCCCGGGCGGAGAGCGTCAGAGCCTCTCCATCGACACTGACCGAGCGGGCGGTCAGGTCCAGTTCCAGCGTGCCGACCTGCAGCACCGTGCGGGCGGTGGCGGCCTGGCCGACCGGCAGGTTGCTCAGATGGGCCAGCAGGCTGTCCTGGCTCAACGGCAGCACCACAACGTCGTCGGCGCCCATCGCGAGGGCCCGGGCGCGGGCATCGGGGGTGGACCGGGCGGAGACGAACAGGATCGGCAGGCCGACCCGGGCAACCCGCAGCCGGCAGACGGCGTCGTAGCCGACTAGGTCGGGGCGGAAGTCGACGATGACGGCATCGAACGCGCCGGCTTCGACGCGCGCCAGGGCCTCGGTCACGGACGCTACGCGGGTGATCTCACACCCGGTCCCGGCCAGCAGGTTCGGCACGCCGTCGATGGCGGCCATGTCATTGGCCAGCAGCAGGACCCGGGCGGGGACATCGAAGGACGACACGCCCGCGTTCAGGGGGAATGACATGTTGCCAGCATTCAGAAGGCCGGAGAG
>CANJSR010000282.1 GCA_947476855.1 Acetobacteraceae bacterium | reverse complement strand
CTGTCCCGCGGGCCACGCGGCACGGCGCGGACGGACAGCGACATGCCGATCACCGGGCTGGTGCCGGGGATGGCGCACAGCTTCGCCGGCTGCTGCCACCCGGTGCCGGGCGATGAGATCGTGGGCATCGTCAACACCGGCAAGGGCGTGACCATCCATGCCCGGGACTGCCAGACCCTGAACAGCTTCGCCGCGACGCCCGAGCGGTTCATCGATGTCGAATGGAACTACCAGGTCGTCGGACGGGCCGAGGCGAACGGCAAGCCGGCCGGCCACACCGCCCGGATCAGCGTCATCGCGGGGAATGAGTCCTCGGCCCTGGCCAACATGACCAACGCCATCGCCAAGCAGGACGGGGTGATCTCCAACCTCAAGATCGCCAGCCGGCAGATGGACTTCATGGAAGCCGTCGTGGACGTCGAGGTGCAGGACAAGATGCATCTGTCCAAGGTGATCGCCGGCCTGCGTGGCGTGGCGGGCATCAAGAGCGTGGAGCGCGCGTCCGGCTGACCGTGTCACGCGACGCGGGCAATCCGGAACCGACCCTGCTATTCTCCGATCCCACATCGACGGATCGTGACCATGAGCGATGCCTCCACGCTGCTTGATCGCGCGCTGCGCCGCCTGAGTTCCGCCTGGCGCGACATGGCCGCCAGCGTGACCGGGGAACCCGACGAGACGCTGCAGGACCAGATGCGGGCCTGCCTGCTGGCCCGCGGCGGAGAGGTCTCGGCCCGCAACCGCGCCGCCCGCCTGGCCCAGACCTGGTCGGACCTGGATCAAACCGAGCGGCTGGAGTTCCTGCGCACGCTCGCGGCCTTCGATTCGGACCCCGAAGCGGTCGAGGCGGCCTATGCCGCCGTGCGGGACGCCGGTGACCCGGCGGAGCGGGCGACGGCGACCGCGGCGCTGCGGCGGGCGCTGGAACCGCCCCGGGTGCGGCTGCTGACGCAGTTCGCCTCGATCCCCGACGGCTGCAAGTTCCTGGTCGACCTGCGCGCCTTCCTGATGCGGGTGCGGGGCGAGGACAAGACGTTGGCCGCGCTGGAATCCGACCTGCGCGGCCTGCTGGCGGCCTGGTTCGACATCGGCTTCCTGGAGATGCGGCGGATCGACTGGCACAGCCCCGCCGCGCTGCTGGAAAAGCTGATCGACTACGAAGCCGTGCATGCCATCCGGTCCTGGCGGGACATGAAGAACCGCCTCGATTCGGACCGCCGCTGCTATGCCTTCTTCCATCCCCGCATGCCCGGCGAACCGCTGATCTTCGTGGAGGTCGCGCTGGTCCAGGGCCTTGCCGGGTCGATCCAGGATCTGCTGGATGAGGACGCGCCGGTGCTGGACCCCCGAAAGGCGGATACGGCGATCTTCTACTCCATCAGCAACTGCCAGCAAGGCCTGGCCGGGATCAGCTTCGGCAACTTCCTGATCAAGCGGGTGGTGGAGGAACTGTCCGGCGACTTCCGCGGCCTTCGGACCTTCGCCACCCTGTCCCCGCTCCCCGGCTTCCGCCGCTGGCTGGACAAGGCGCTGGCCCCCGCGCTGTTCAGCCAGGAGGAGATCGACACGCTGGCGGCCGTCCAGCCCGCCGACGACGGGGCACAGGCGCTCGCCGCCATCCTCACCACGCCGGGCTGGTGGGAGGCCCCGGCGATCCGCAAGGCGGCGGAGCCGGTGCTGGCGCGCCTGTGTGCCCGGTACCTGCTGGTTGAGGCGCGGGGCAAGCGGGCCATCGATCCGGTCGCGCATTTCCATCTGTCGAACGGCGCGCGGGTGGAGCGGGTGACGGTCGGGGCCGATACCTCCCCCAAGGGGGCGGCCGAGAGCGGGACGCTGATGGTCAACTACCTCTATGACCCGGCCCGGATCGAGGAATGGCACGAGGACTATGCGGGGGAGGGCAAGCGCAACGCCTCCACCGCCGTCCGCAAGCTGGCCCGCGGCTGGAGCTGACCGGATCGGGGGGCGAACACAATCGTCCCCTCGTCAACCAAATCTTCATTCTTTCCCGGCATCCTGCCGGCATGTCCGATCGCAACCTCTTCTCCGCCCCCGCCCGCCTCCGGCGCCTCCAGATCGAGGTCACGACCGGCTGCAACCTCCGCTGCGCCGGGTGCCAGCGCACCCTGGGCATGGCCGAGGGGACCTGGCGCAACGCCCATATGCCGCTCGACCGCTTCACCGCGGTGCTGGCCAACGCGCCCCCGGCGGATGCGATCATCCTGCAGGGGATCGGGGAGCCGACGCTGCACCCGTCGCTGCCCGAGATGGTCGGGCTCGCCCGTCGGTCGGGCCGCTACGGGCTGGTCAGCTTCAACACCAATGCGCTGGCGCGGCAGACGGCGTACTACGCCCAGCTTCGCGCGGTGGGCCTGGGGCATATCTCCATTTCGGTCGACAGCCTGAAACCCGACACGGCCGAGGCCCTGCGGGAGGGGACGGACACTGTTCGCCTCGGCCAGGCGGTGCGGGAACTGACCGCGCTGTTCCAGGGGAATGTCACGCTGTCCGTGGTCCTCAGCCGCCGCAACCTGCCCGAACTGGGGGATCTGCTGGGGGATCTGCGGGCCCTGGGCGGGCGGATCGTGGAAATCCAACCCTTGGTCTCCTACGCCGCCCGGATCGATCCGATGGCGCTGACCGAGGCGGACCGCAAGACGGCCCTGGCCATGATCGCCGCGGTGCGCGCCCGTTTCCCGGACATGACGGTGCTGGCCGCCGCCGCCCTGACGCCGGATGGCAGCCGCTGCCGCCGCCCGTTCCACGCCGCCTATGTCACCGTCGGCGGCTACCTGACCCCCTGCTGCCTGACCAACGACCCCGCCCTGATGGGCCGCGTCAGCCTGGCCGAGACCGGTTTCGAGCAAGCCTGGCACGCCGATGGGGTCCGTCGCTTCATGGCCCGCTACTTCGACCGCGAGCCCTCGATCTGCCACGGCTGCGCCTTTAATCCCGCTGGCACCGAGGCGCCCGACTTCGCCGAGGAAACCCTGGCCCGGGCCGAGGAGGCGCTGCGGGACGGCGACCTCGAATCCGCCTCCGGCAATTTCCGCCGCATCGCTGCCGACAAGGTGACGGCCGGGGCCGTGCATGGCCTGGGCCTGGTGCATCTGATGGCGGGGGAGGCGGAACAGGCCGAACCGCTGCTGCGGACGGCGCGGACCCTGTCGCCCGGGCCGCGCGTCACCCACAACCTGGCGATGGCGCTGGAGAAGAACGGCCGCCGCGACGAAGCGGTCCGGCTGGAGCACGCCAACGTCACCGAGCATCCGGACTACATCCCCTCCTGGCACGGCCTGTCCGCCGCGCTGGACGCGAACGGCGACCGGTCCGGCGCGGCGGGGGTGGAGATGACGCTCGCGGAACGGGCCGCCGCCGCCGGGAATGCCGAGGTTGCCGCCATGGCCGCCGACCGGGGCGCGATGCTGGACGCGGCCCATCCCGTGCTGCTCCGCGTTGCCAACCGCCTGCGAATCGCCGGGATGGACGCACCGGCCCTGCGCCTGCTCGATGCCCGCCTGGCCCGCGACCCGGACGACCATGGCGCCCGCCTGTCGCGGGCGATGGCGCGCCTGACCGTCGTGCACGGGTCGGTCGAGGAGATCGCCGAACGCCGAGCGGCCTATCTGGCGGACCTGGCCGATCTTGATGCCCGGACCCGGCAGGCGACCCCCGAGTCCCTCGCGCGCGGGGCCGAACAGGTGGGCACCGCCAAGCCCTTCTATCTGTCGTATCAGGCCGAGGACGACACCGAGGCCCAACGCCAGTACGGCCGCATCGTCGGGCGGCTGATGGCCGCCCTGCCCGCCCTGCCCCCGCCGGCAACCCGCGCCCGTCCCGGCGGGCGCATTCGGGTCGGCTTCGCCACAGCCTATTTCCACCTGCACTCGGTCTCGAAACTGTTCGGGGGCTGGATCACGGACCTCGACCGGTCACGCTTCGATGTCCTGGGCTACCATCTGGGAGAGGCCGAGGACGACACCAGCGCCAGCCTCGCCCGCCACTGCACCCGCTTCCATCGCGGGCCACGCGCCGAAGCGGACTGGGCGCGCCAGATCCGGGAGGACCGGCTGGACGTGCTGATCTACCCCGAGATCGGGATGCATCCGACACCCGTCCGCCTCGGCGCCCGCCGGCTTGCGCCGGTGCAGTGCGTGGCCTGGGGGCATCCGGTAACGACCGGGCTGGCAACGATCGACTACTTCCTCTCCAGCGCCCTGATGGAGCCGGAGGACGGGGAGCGGCACTATACCGAGACGCTGGTGCGGCTGCCGAACCTCTCGATCAGCTACCAGCCGCCGCCGTCCGACACCGGCACGCTGACTCGCGCGGGGCTGGGCCTGGCGGCCGATCCGGGGGCGGTCGTCTATCTGTGCTGCCAGTCCTTGTTCAAATACCATCCGGGCGATGATGCCCTGCTGGTCGCCATCGCCCTCCGGGTGCCGGCCGCCCGCTTCCTGTTCATCGGCAACCCCCGGACCGATCCGAACGCCGCTCGGCTGCGGCACCGTCTGGCCGAGGCGTTCGATGCCGCCGGCCTGGATGCCGGCCGGCATCTGGTCTTCACCCCGCCCGTGCCGGCCGCCGAGTTCCCCGCGCTGCTGCGCGCCGCCGACGTCTATCTGGACAGCCCCCGCTGGTCGGGCGGCAACACGACGTTGGAGGCGATGGCCGCCGGCCTCCCCATTATCACCCTGCCCGGCCCGTTCATGCGCGGCCGCCACAGCGCCGCGATCCTGCTGCTGGCCGGGGCGGAACGGTGGATCGCGTGGTCGGGGGAACACTATGTCGACCTGGCGGTGGCGTTGGCCGATCCGGCGGCGCGGGCCGAGGCCCGGGCGGTGATCGAGACCGGGCGGGAGCGGGTGTTCGGGGACGCGGCGGCGGTGAAGGGGCTGGAGGGGTTCCTGGAGGAGGCTGTCGCCTCGGCCCGGGCCGGGGCGGCGGCGTAGGGTCGCTCGGGTGATTGGGCGAAGGTGCCTGCGTGGGGCGACGGCTATCCATGGGTATGGGGCAACATCGAACGTCCACACGCCCCCCCCTCCCCTTGAGGGAGGGGGACGGGGGGAGGGGTAGAACCACCCCAGTCCCCGCCGCCCCCCGGATCGGTGCCGCGAAAACCCCCAACCCCGTGCCGCTTCCACCCCCCACGCCAACCCTCCCCCTCAAGGGGAGAGGGAGAGCTGAGGGGAACGATCCGCCCCACTCCCTCTCCCAAACCGAGGCATCACCCCACGAACCGCCCCCCCGCCGGAACGTCGTGGCGGACCACGCAGCCGGCGCCGATCACCGCGTCCGCACCGATCCGCACATTCGGCAGCACCACCGCCCCCGCCCCCAGCATCGCGCCCGCGCCGATCGTCACCCCGCCCGCCACCGTCACCCCCGGCCCCACCGAGGCGAAATCCCCCACATCCGCGTGATGCCCAAGCGAGGCCGCGCGGTTGATGAAGACGAACCGTCCCAACCGGGACCCGGCGCCGATGACGCAGCCGGCGTTCACATACACCCCCTCGGCGATCGCGAGTCGCCGCGGCAGGATCGCCGTCGGATCGATCAGCGCCGGAAACACCGTGGCCCCCCGCGCCACCGCGTCCGCCCAAGCCGCCCGCCGGTTCGCGGCAGAGAACAACGGCAGCAGCACGGGGTCGCGAATCGACACATCCCCCGACTCGACCAGAGGCACCTCCTCCGACGCCCAGCTCGGCCCCGGAAAATTGCGGATCGCCATTGTGACGGTCCAGCCGGCGCGGGCGCAGCTTTCCTCGACATCGGCGGTGACGGCCGATCCGACCGCGAACAGAGCGACTCGCATCAAACCGCGCAGACCTGCCCGTCGGCCCCGAAAACCCCGTCCCAGGCTTGGCGCAGCGCGGCATCGACCTCGGCCATCGTTACCGGAATGCCCTGGTCCTCCAGGCTGGTGACGCCGTACTCGGAAATGCCGCAGGGAATGATGCCGCCGAAATGACCCAGGTCCGGATCGATGTTCAGCGCGACCCCGTGCCAGGACACCCAGCGCGTCACCCGGACCCCGATCGCGGCGATCTTCGATTCGGTCCCGCGCGCGCGATCCTCGACCCAGATGCCGACCCGGCCCTGCCGGCGTTCGCCCTTGACGTTGAACGTCGCCAGCGTGCGGATCAGCCACTCCTCCAACCCATTGACATAGCAGCGGATATCATTCTCCGGCACGCCGCCATGCGGGCGGGTCAGGTCCAGCATGACATAGACCGTGCGCTGCCCCGGGCCGTGATAGGTCCAGTGCCCGCCCCGTCCGGTCTTGAAGGTTGGGAAGCGATCGGGCTGCGTCAGTTCCTCCGGCCGGGAGGAAACGCCGGCCGTATAGAGCGGCGGATGTTGCACCAACCAGACCATTTCGGCCTCGGTCCCCGCCCGGATTCCGGCGATTCTGGCCTGCATCAGGGCCTGCGCCTCGGGGTAAGGAGTCAGTCCTTCGGAAATCCGCCACTCAAGGGGCAGAACGGCGATTGAAGCCGCGTTATTCATCGGCTATACCCCGGCCCCTGCCGAACCACGGTGCGGTCGTGGCGGAATGGTAGACGCGCAAGCTTGAGGTGCTTGTGGGGGAAACCCCGTGGAAGTTCGAGTCTTCTCGACCGCATATCCCGGCTCTGCTGACATTTCGGTCAGCTTAGTCGATCCGGCCCGGACCAGGGGCAGGGATTCTG
>CANJSR010000281.1 GCA_947476855.1 Acetobacteraceae bacterium | reverse complement strand
TCGGTGGCGAATCGACCGCGACCGTCCACATCAATGAGGACGGATCGGTCACCGTCGCGACCGGCAGCCCCGACATCGGTGGCTCCCGCACGTCGATGGGCATGATGGTCGCGGAAGTGCTGGGCGTTCCGGCCGAACGCGTCCGTGCGACTATCGCCGACACGGCTTCCATCGGCTTCACCCACCTGACCGGTGGCTCCCGCGTCACGTTTGCCACCGGTATGGCGGCGACGCAGGCGGCCGAGAAGGTTGTGGATGAGCTGAAGAAGCGCGCCGCGATGATCTGGGAAATCACCCCCGACGCGGTTGAGTGGCGCGATGGGCAGGCCTTCCCGGCCGGCACGAACGCTGGCGCGTTTGAGCCTCTGGACCTCGCCACGCTCGCGCTGAAGGCCGCCCGCACGGGTGGTCCGGTCAACGCGGAAGTGTCGGTGAACGCCCAGGGCGCCGGCGCGGGCTTTGGCGCGCATATCTGTGACGTGTCGGTCGACAAGGAAACCGGCCACGTGACGATCGAGCGCTATACGGCGATCCAGGACGTGGGCAAGGCGATCCACCCGTCCTACGTCGAAGGCCAGATCCAGGGCGGTGCCGCGCAGGGCATCGGCTGGGCGCTGAGCGAGGAATACATCTACAACGACAAGGGTCAGATGGAGAATCCGGGCTTCCTGGACTACCGCTGCCCCGTCGCCTCCGACGTGCCGATGATCGAGGCCGTGCTGGTCGAAGTGCCCAATCCCCGCCACCCCTTCGGTGTGCGTGGCGTGGGCGAGGTGCCGATCGTTCCGCCGATGGCGGCGATCGCCAACGCGATCCGCGGTGCGACCAACCTGCGTATGCCGAACCTGCCGATCTCTCCGCCGCGTCTGCGCGCGGCGATTGACCAGGCAGGCTGATGCCAAAGGTCGTCCTCTCCTCGGGTTCGTCGATGCAGGCCCTCACCGGCGGGCAAACCGAATTCGAGGTTGAGGCGACCACCTTTCGCCGGCTTGTCCTGGAACTGGAACAGCGGTTTCCAGGCCTGGGCAAGCAGGTGGAGGAAGGGATGGCCGTGGCTATCGACGGCGAAATCTTCCAGGACGCCTACGGGGCGGTTCTGCATCCTGATAGCGAGATCGTGCTCATTCCGAAAATTGGTGGCGGCTAAGACAGTTTCGCCGTAATTGGGACCAGACGCACGAGGGGTCTCATGCTGCGCGGCCATGTTGATGTCATTTCCGAGACCGAGATTTCCGGTTGGGCATTCGACGACACCACGCCACTGGAACAACCGTCGATAGCGCTTTTCGTTGATGGCAAAAGACTGGCCACCATCCCATGCGAGCCACCGCCGGAACCGCGTCAGGGCGTAGGTGCTCCCGGTCATGCGTTCGCCTACCGGTTTGACCCACCGCTTGCGACCACACCGACCCCTCGTCGCGTGACGGTCCGTTTCGCTCAGAACGGCAACCTGCTGGCCAACGGCGATGCGATCCTCCCGAGCCACGCAAAGTTCGTGCCCCCTGACCTCGACGCCCGCCCGCCAACCAGCGCCTATCAGGTCCCCGCGCCGACCACCGCGCGCGAGGTGTTTGAGCTGCTGAGCCTGCATGACCCAAAGCAGGGCCTGTATAATCTGGTACAGCAATTGGACTACGCGGTACCGGTCGCGAAGAGACTGGATTACGCGACAGTGCTGCGCGGCCTGAGAATGCCGGCGCCGCCACGGACATGGACGCCTCAGGAGGCCAAGGACCGGCTGTACGACGCGCTGATGACACTGGAATTTCAGCAGCAGATCATCGCCAGAATTCTCCGGGCCTATCCAGACAAGCGCCGCCATTTGTTTATTCACATACCGAAATGTGCCGGCAGCGATCTGTCGTATTTTATGACGCGACGCTATCCGTCATTCGATCGTCGGCTCGCCAACCCGGCCGTGACACCGCCCGCCGACCTGATTGATGGGCTGGCCCGGCTGGTGCGGACCCTGCCATTCAGTGACGACATCTTCGTGCAGGGTCACGTCAACCTTCGATACTATGAGATGCACGACCTGATCCGACCGGAGGATGAAGCGTTTGCGATCCTGCGTGATCCGATCGGCATCGCGATTTCACATATCAACTATATCCTGACCCGCATTCGAAACGACGCCAAGGTGGGTACCGCCCGCCCCGACACGCGGGGTTGGTTGCGGGTCCTGGGCCTTTCGTTCGACCCTGACATGCTGCTCGGCATGGATGCCGTGTCCCTGGCGCACACGATCCTGCGCGAACCCCGCATCATCCTGAACAACCACATGTGCTTCTGGCTCGGCGGCGGTTCGGCCGAGACGGTACTGGAACGTCTGGCCAAATGCGCGGTCGAACTGACCACCATGAAATCTTATGAACCCTGGCTCGCCAGCCGGTGGGGCATCGACCAGAGTGCCCGTCGGAATGAGTCGCAGAAGTTCATCTCCGCGCAATCGCTTCCGGCCGACGACCTCGACTACCTGCATCGGATCAGCGAGGAAGACACCAAGCTGTATCAGCATGTCACCGAACGCCTACGGGTGTCGGGCGGCGATTCCATCCGGATCGGCTGATCCCCGTCGCATGCGGCCAAACCTCCCTCGCCTTCTGGGACGAGAGGCAAGGATGGCGGTGGCGAAGACTCGGAGTCCGAAAATTGGTGGCGGCTGAGACGGTTTCGCCGTAATTGGGACCAGAAGCACGAGGGGTCCCATGCTGCGTGGCCATGTTGATGTCATTTCAAATGCCGAAGTCTCCGGATGGGCGATGGACGATGCCGCCCCGGACCAGCACGTTGAAATCGCGATTTATATAGACGGCAAGCGCTCCGCGACCGCGCTCTGCGACAAGCCCCGGCCCGAGCGGCGCGGCACCGCGGCGCGGGTCGTCGGCCCGCACGGTTTCCACTTCGTGTTCCCCGAGCCGCTGAAGACCGACGCGGGTACGCGCCGTGTCACAATCCGGTATGCGTCCAGCGGCGCGCTGGTCGGCGCCGGGGATGCGATTCTGCCGGCGGATGCCAAGCAGGTGCCGGCCGATCTGAACGCGCGCCTGCCGAATGTGTTCTTCCATCTGCCCGGTCCCACCACGGCGCGGGCGGTGTTCGACCTGCTGGCGATGTACGATCCGCGGATGGGGCTGTACAACCTGCTCAATCAGATCGACTTCACCGAGGTCGCGGCCCAGGGCATCGACTATGCCAAGCTGCTGCCAAACGACAAGCTGCCTGAAGCAACCGAGGCCTGGACGCCGCAATCGGTGAAGGACCGGCTGTATGACGTGCTGACCTCGGCCGCGCTTCAGACCCAGATCATTGCCCAGGTGCTGAAGGCCTATCCGGAAAAGCAGCGCTGCATGTTCGTGCATATCCCGAAATGCGCCGGCAGCGATCTGTCGTTCAACCTGGCGCAACGCTACCCGGCGCTCGACCGGCAATTCGCCAATCCGGTCGCCACCCCCAAGCCCACCTTCTTTGACGAGCTTGGGCGGCTGGTCCGGTCCCTGCCCTTCTCGGACAGCATCTATGTCCGCGGGCACGTCAACCTGGGCTACTACGAATCGCAGGGGCTGATCCGACCGACGGACCGGGTGTTCACGATCATGCGCGATCCGATCGGGATCGCGATTTCCCACATCAACTACATCCTGACCCGCTTCCGCAACGACGCGCGGCTCGGGCGCGCCGCCCTGGACACCAAGGGCTGGCTGCGCGTGCTGGGGATGCCGTTCGAGCCGGAGGCGCTGGAGAAGATGGACGCGGTCGAACTCGGCCGCCGGATCCTGCGGGAAGACCGGATCATCCTGAAGAACCCCATGTGCTTCTGGCTGGGCGGCGGCACCGCGGACAAGGTCATGGACCGGCTCGCCCGCCATTCCGTGGAAGTAACCAATACGGAGTGCTACGAATCCTGGCTGTCCAGCCGCTGGGGAATCGGGCGGAGCGAGCGGAAGAACGAGTCGGTGAAATTCCTCTCGGCGTCATCCCTGCCACCCGAGGACATCGACTACCTGCACGGGATCAGCGACCAGGACCAGACCCTGTTCGGCCAAATCAGCGATCGGCTGCGCCAGGGCGGTGCGCCCTCCGTACGGGTCGCGTAGGGCGGATTGCCGGGTGAGGCCAGCGCCGGCTCCTGGGACGGCCGCCCCGTTTTTCTTGCGAGGGAAGGTGCGTTCTGTATACTCCGCCTCTCTGGACGAACGGAGGAAACGGACGCCTATGCCAACCACTGAAACCTCCCCCGCAAGGGCGGTAGGGTGTGTGGCGAGCGTGCCAATCAATTCATATGTCTGAATCTGAAAGCGGCAATCCGCGGGACGTAGCCGACTGGGTCTGGCACATGCCCCTTCCGGCCCCTCGCACGACGCGGGAGGTTTTTCATCTCCTGGCCCAGTTCGATCGCGACGCGGGCCTTGATGACCTGCTCTCACGCGTTGATTTCACCGGTATCGGGCCGGCCGAAATCTCCCAGGTCGTGATGGGCCGGCCGCTGCGCGATCGCCGCCAGGGCATCGCGCCCGGCGGGTACGACGTGCGGACGGCCTTCAAGCAGGCGATTCTGTCCGAGGAATTCCGCACCCGCATCCTGCCGGCGTTTCTCCAGTCGTTTACAGAGTTGACACGAGACGTATTCATACACGTCCCGAAATGTGCCGGCACGGACCTGACCATGAAACTCGGCCGCCGGCAGATGCCGCTGCCGTCGGTCATGGAAAGCCCCGGCTGGCTGTCGGATGACGAATTCCTGTCGGTTCTGGGCGGGCTGGCCCGCGCGCTGGTCTTCCACAAGCGCATCTTCGTCTACGGGCATATGGAGTTCGGCACCTACCTGGACCGCTGCGGCCTGCGGCCGGGCGACAAGGTGTTCTCCATCATCCGCGACCCGATCGCTCTCATGGTCTCCCAGGCGAACTATGCCATCGGCCGGCTGCGCCAGGACCCGAACGGGCGCGATCCCGACACCGTCGTGACGCTGAACCATCTGGGTCTGGCGGGTGGGCTGCCTGCCAACATGTCGGACCGCGACCTCAAGGACCTCGTGGTCCAGGCGCTGCTGCACCCCGCCGTCGCCTTCGCCAACCAGGCCTGCCGGCATCTGTCCAGTTCCAAGGCCCTTTCGTTTGAGGCGGCGATCGACATGATCATCGCCAACGACGTGGAGGTCACGACAACCGAGCGTTACAATCGCTGGCTGCGGGAACGTTGGGGCATTCCCCACAGCGCGCGCCACAACCGCTCGGAACAGTTGCTGACCCTGCATGAGGCGCGGCGCTTCTACGCCGCCGCGATGTTCGAGGCGACGGGCGAGGACCAGAAGCTCTACGACCTGATTACCTGGGGCCTGGAAAAGGCCGATTCGGCGGCGATCACCGGCCAGCAGCTCGCGAAGCTGATCCTGCCGCGCGACGTCGTGGCGTTCTCATCCGACCTGACCGGCGAACGCCAGCAGGCACGGGAAAAGGGCACCCGCGGCCTGTTCGTGGTCGAGGAACCGCCGCTCGTGAACCGGTACCTGGTCACGCCGTCGCTCCTCGCGCCTGGCAGCCCGACACTGGAAGAAGTCTATGCCGCCTCCTTCGGCGCTGGCTCCACCGGCGTCGAGTACCTCAAGACCGGCTGGTCGACCTCCGAACGCAACTTCACCTGGTCGATCGGCAGCGAGAGCACCGTCGAGCTGCCGCCCTGCCCCGAGGACGGGACCTATCTGGTCCAGTTGCTGATGCGTCCCTTCGTCGTGCCCACCATCCTGCCCAGCCAGCGGGTGGAAATCGGCGTGAACGGGCAGGCGATCGGGGCCTGCGACATCAAGACCCTGGCGATGGTGGAGTTCGAGGTTCCCCCTGCCATCGCCGCCTCCGGCAAGCCCCTCGCCCTCACCATCACAGTCCCGGGCGCCGCTCGGCCGCGCCCCCTGAACGGGGCGGATGACGATCGCGTGCTGGGCATCTGTCTGGAGCGGATGCTGTTCCGCCGCCTGCGCGCGGCGGACAAGGAACAATGACCATCGTCGTTCCAGGTCCGCGTCCGACCCTGCTGCTGTATGACTGGGACAACACGCTAGTGGACGCCTGGGCCGGCATCACCGCCGCGCTGAACGCCGTCTTCGCCCATTTCGACAAGCCGCTCTGGACGACCGAGGACACACGCGACCGCGTGCGCGTTTCCCTGCGCGAGAGCTTCCCGGTCATGTTCGGCGACCGCTGGGAAGAAGCCCGCGACCTTTTCTACGGCACGCTGACCGACAAGCACCTGGACCATGTGACGCCGATGCCCGGTGCACGGGAAGCCTTGCTGGCCGGCGCCGCCTTTCCGCAGGGCGTCGTTTCCAACAAGGCCGGCGACTTCCTGCGGCGGGAGGTCATGCATCTCGGCTGGGACGCGCATTTCACCGCCGTCGTCGGGGCGGGCGACGCGCGGGCGGACAAGCCCGATCCGGCCCCAATCTTCATGGCGCTGGAACGGATGGGCCATAAGCCCAGCCGCTCGGTGTGGTATTTGGGAGACACGGCGCTCGATATGCAGGCAGCCCGGGCGGCAGGTGTGACCGCGGTGCTTGTCGGCAATGCATTACACGATGGTGGCGTTGAACGCGCGGCGCCCGATATCCATGTGCAATCGGCGTATCAGCTCTCCGAGTGGTTCATCGCGCTTACGGGTGGCTCTTCGGACTGATACACTGAGACCGTCGACGGCCGAGCCACGAGCCGTC
>CANJSR010000280.1 GCA_947476855.1 Acetobacteraceae bacterium | reverse complement strand
CGATTCGGCGCCGCCGAGATGGGTGACGGTGGCGGAAAAATTGCCGCCGAAGATGACATAGCTTTGGCCCGCGCTGTCCGGGCCCCCCGCCGCCTCGGCGTAGGGGGCCCCGATGATGAGATCGTCGAACCCGTCCCCGTTGACGTCCCCCGCCGACGCGACCGAACAACCGGCGGCGTCACCATCATCCCGCCCACGGATGACAAAGCCACCAATGCCGTTCGCCACATCCGCCAGATCGATCGGCGGATAGCCGACGGTGACATCCGTATCGACCTCCAGCGTCGCCTCGCCCCGCGTGAACGTCGTGTAGCCACGGAATGTCCCGACATTGGTCCAGGATTCCAGACCCAGGTTGACCGAATCCCCCTTGTTGCCCTCCACGCGCACCGTGTTCGTGCTCGATGACAGGTTCAGCACTGTCCGCGCCGAGACCTTCAGCGTGTTGTTGCCGGTGCCGGTCAGGTCGATGACCTCGATGTCGCTGATGGCGGTGGCGCGGAGCGTGGTCAGGTCCAGCAGGATCTTGGCGCCATCCAGCGCCAGCGTGTCGGTGCCCGTCCCACCGTCGATCCGGCGGAAATTCGCATCGCCCACGCTGATGAAATCGGCGCCCGCGCCGCCGATCAGGACATCGGCCTCACCCCTGCCGAACAGATTGTCGTTGCCCTGGCCACCGACCATGGTGTCCTTGATATTGGAGCCGACCAGGGTGTCGACCCCGGCCGTACCCGCATGGGTCACCGTGCCGCTGAAATCCTTGCCGAACACGACATAGGTGTCGCCGGCCGCGGTCTCCAGATTCGACACGCCGTTGGCGACATGCGCGCCGATCAGGATGTCGTCATAGCCGTCCCCGTTGACATCGCCAGCCGAGGCGACGGACCGGCCGGACCTGTCGCCGGGGTCCTGGCCGAAGATGACGAAGCCGCCCGTGCCGGCGGTGATGACGGCCAGGTCGATGTTGACCCCGAAGCCGCCGGCCTTGCCGAACACCACATAGCTTTCGCCGCTGTCAGCCCTCAGGTTCGATGCCCCGTCACCGCGGTTCGCACCGATGATGATGTCGTCATAGCCATCGGCGTTGATGTCGCCCGCCGAGGCAACCGAGACCCCGGCATTGTCGAGGCCGTTCAGGCCGGTGATGACGAACCCGCCGGTGCCGGCGGCGACAACACCCAGGTCGACACTGGCGCCGAAGCCGCCGGACTTGCCGAACACCACATAGCTTTCGCCGAACTGCACGCCGCTGTTGGTCGGGCCGGCCCCGTTGGGGGCGCCGATGATGATGTCGGCAAAGCCGTCGCCGTTGATGTCGCCGGCCGAGGCGACGGAGAAGCCGGACTGGTCGCCACCGTCGCGCCCATGGATGACAAAGCCCCCTGTCCCGGCGGCGATGCTCGACAGGTTGAGACTGGCGCCGATCCCGGCGGTCGTGCCGAAGACGACATAGCAGTCGCCCGCGGCGCTCGTGGCATTGCCCGCGGCGTCGGCCAAGTGGGCACCGATGATCAGGTCGTCCAGCCCATCACCGTTGACGTCCCCGGCCGAGGCCACGGCCGCGCCCGACAGATCGAAGGGATCCTGACCGTAGAGGACGAAGCCTCCGATCCCGTTGGCGATGGTCGTCAGGTCGATGCTGGCGCCGAACCCGGTGGCCTTGCCGAAAATGACGTAGCTCTCACCGGCGTTGGCCTTGGCATTCCCCGCCGCGTCGCCGTAGCGCGCGCCGATGATCAGGTCGTCGAACCCGTCGCCGTTGAAATCCCCGGCGGATGCGACGGATGCGCCCGCAGTGTCACCCGCATCACGCCCGTGGATGACAAAGCCGCCGGACCCCGCGGCGATCGTGGTCAGATCCAGGCTCGCCCCGAAGCCCGAGGCCTTGCCGAACACGACATAGCTGTCGCCCGCGTCGGTCTTCGCGTTGCCGGCCGCGTCGCCGTAGCGCGCGCCGATGATCAGATCGTCGAACCCGTCACCGTTGAGATCGCCGGCCGATGCCACCGAGAAACCGGACCGATCGCCCGCATCCTGCCCGTAGATGACGAAGCCCTGGCTGCCGCCCGCCACCGTGGTCAGGTCGATGCTGGCGCCGAACCCGCCGGCCCTGCCGAAAATGACGTAGCTCTCACCGGCGTTGGCCTTGGCATTCCCCGCCGCATCGCCGTAGCGCGCACCGATGATCAGGTCGTCGAACCCGTCCCCGTTGATGTCCCCCGCCGAGGCGACGGAAAACCCGGACTCATCAGAGGTATCCTGCCCAAGGATGGCAAACCCACCCGTGCCGGCGGCAATGACGGTGAGGTCGATCGGTGTCAGGGCCATGAACACGTTCCTTACCAGGCTCGCCCTTCATTACGATGCATGAGCAACGGGATGTCAAAAAGGATGACGATCCTCATGACATTGGATTATGTTCCGGTCCACGAATGACCGGTCAATTCTGAGCGGCCGGCTCGGCCGACCGCGCCGGCGTTTCCGGGTTCAGCGGGACGGAGGCGGTTTCGAACCGCGTCCGCTCCCGGACGGGAGGAACTGGTTCTCCGGCCGCGGCAACCCGAGATGCTCCCGCAGAGTCGTTCCCTCATAGTCTTCGCGGAAAAGGCCTCGACGGCGCAGTTCCGGGATGACATGCGCCACGAAGTCATCCAGGCCAGCGGGCACCGTCGGGAACATGATGTTGAACCCGTCGGCCGCACCCGTTTCCAGCCACGACTGCATCGTGTCGGCGATCTCGGCGGCCGTTCCGACGAACTCCAGGCCGCCGAAGCCGCCCGCCAGTTGGGCAAGCTGGCGGACGGTCAGATTTTCACGCCGGGCCAGGGCCACCAGGGTATCGCGCTGGCTCTGGCTCTGATTGGACGGCGGAATATCCGGCAACGGCGCATCCAGATCGAACGCCGAGGCATCGATGCCCAGGCGGATCGACAGATTGGGAATGCCGCTCTCCGGATGCACCAGGCTGTCAAGCCGAACCTTCTTTTCCTGGGCTTCTGCGCTGGTGCGTCCGACGATGACCAGGGCGCCGGGCAGGATCTTGCAGTGATCCGCGGAACGCCCCGCCGCGGTGACGCGCGCCTTCACGTCCCGATAGAACGCCCGCGCGTCCTCGATCGTCCGGCTGCTGCCAAACACCACCTCGGCGGTCTCGGCGGCGAACTGCCGCCCCGCCTCGGAGGCACCGGCCTGGACGATCACCGGCCAGCCCTGGACGGGCCGCGCGATGTTCAGGGGACCGCGTACCGACAGATGCTCCCCCTTGTGATCCAGCACATGCATCCTGTCCGGATCGAAGAAGATGCCGCTCGCCTTGTCGCGCAGCCAGGCGTCATCCGCCCAACTGTCCCACAACCCGGTCACGACGGCATGGGACTCCCGCGCGCGGCGATAGCGTTCATCGTGCTCGACATGATCGGTCAGCCCGAAATTCAGCGCCGCGTCCGGGTTCGCCGTCGTCACCACATTCCACCCCGCTCGGCCGTCGCTGATGTGGTCCAGCGAGGCAAACCGGCGGGCGACATGGTAGGGCTCGTCGAACGTGGTCGACGCCGTCGCGACCAGGCCAATGCGTTCCGTCACCATCGCAAGGGCCGAAAGCAGCGTCATAGGCTCGAACGAGGTCACTGTGGCACTGCGCCGCAGCGCCTGGACGGGCATGTTCAGCACCGCCAGATGGTCCGCCATGAAGAAGGCATCGAAGCACGCCCGTTCCAGCGTCTGGATGAACCGGACCAGGTGCTTCAGGTTGAAGTTGGCGTCGGGATAGGCGCCCGGGTCGCGCCACCAGGCTGTATGGATGGCAACCGGACGCATGACGGCGCCAAGATGAAGCTGTTTTGCCATGCGCGACGCTCACTGTACGGACGTCCCGCACAACACCCGATATACCGGCCAGGCGCCAGATCGACCTCTCAGAGAAACGTGATGATATCGCAAAGCTCTGCCCCGAAGGGCGTCGGATCGCGGTTCAGCCGCAGCTCGATGAACGTCGTGGTGAAGGGGAAGAACAGCCGCACGCCCTGCTTGCCGAAGGTCTCGGGCAGGGAGATTTCGGCATCCCACACACCGTCCTTGTTCATGGCACCGGCCGGATCGGGCAGCCGCTCACTGTTCACGCCGTGATAGCCGACCAGAGCCGACCCGGACCGCGCGATCACGCGGACCCATAGAGGGGGAAACGCATCCGGCTCCTTCTCCAGGTCCTTTCCCGTCTCATGGCTGAGTTCCCGCGTCAGGCCCGTCAGATTGACGTGGAAGCAGCGCAGGCTGGGGTCGGCGCGATAGGCATGGACCTCGAAATCGAAGGGGATCGGCCGCAAGGCGCCCTGCGTGTCACGCCAGTAGAGTTCGATGAAGTAGTCGCTGATCGGATCGCCCCGCTCATCAACCCCGCGCACAACGAATTGCTGCCAGGCAGGCAGGTTCTTCATCGTATCGGCGGTGGTCTGTTTCGCCTGCGCCTGCCAGGTGCCGAACTGGTCCGCGTTCTCGACCCGCAGGGCATCGGCGACCATGCTGACCAGTTCCGGGGTCGGTTCACTGACGATCGTTCCGTGGTTCAGGCCGGCGATCGGCCAGAACGGCATCGGCAGCGTGTCGCGGGAGGCAATGTTGTCGCTCCGGAACCGGCTTTTCGCCGGGTCATGCGCCCCGTCCCGGGTCAGGTCGATGATCAGCTTCTGCGTCGTCAACCCGCAGCCCGCCCAGCGCACCGTGCCATCCGTCCCGGGTTCATTGATCAGGCGCCGGAAGCCGCCATAGGCCTCGGTCCCGCAGAAGATGAAGACATAGGGGGAGGTTTCGTCGAGCCCAAACTGTGGGGTCTCACACAGCAGGTCCTGATGGGTCAGCTCCCAGGTGAAGCGGCTGCCAAGCTCCAGCCCGTCCAGCACCAGGTCTCCGACTTCCAGGAAATCCGGCCCGACCCGCTTGTCGCCCTTGAACAGCGCGCCCATCACCCCGCGCCCCTGATGCGCGAGCGGAGAACCGAAGGTAGCCGGCGCCAGCGCGATCAGCCGCTTCAACCGACCTCGCCGAGCCGGATAGGTGGAAAGCCATTGGCGGATCACGAGCATGCCGGTGGAGTGGACAATCGCATCGAAGGGCTGTTCGGCGCCGATCTTCGGGTTGGCGCGCAGCGCGCGATCCAGCCCCTCGGCGATGTCCTTGATCGTGATCTCGTTGGTCAGGGAGCGGTAGTTGCAGATATGGATGTTGTCCCGGTCGTAGCCGCGGGCCACCAGGGCATCCCGCCATGGCTCGAATGAAAATCCCGTGTCGGAGTAGCCGTGGATCAGGACGATCGGGTTTGCCATGGTTCATTCTCCGGTCTTGGGCGTGGCTGACGGGGCCACGGCATCGTTCCGGCGTCAACCGTGCCGGAACGTTCGGCATCCGGCTGCGACGCAGATCACGTTTGGCCGACGGGATCACGCCGGGGCATGATGGCCCGACGCCATGGACCAGTCCCTCCCCATCCGTTTTGCCGCCGCCATGGCCCGCCTCGGCCCGTGGGAAACCGCGCCCCTCCTCGCTGCCGGGGTGTCGGGAGGGGCAGACAGCACCGCGCTGGCGATCCTGGGCAATGACTGGGCGCGTGCCCAAGGCGGCCGGCTGCTGGCCCTGATCGTCGATCACGGCCTGCGCGCGGAATCCGCCGCCGAGGCCCGCCTGACCCACGACCGCCTGGCCGCCCTGGGCATCGGGGCCCGCATCCTGACGGTGAACGGCCTGGCCCGAGGCCCCGCCTTGGCCGAACGGGCCCGCATCGCGCGATACGCATTGCTCCGCGCCGCCTGCGAACAGGCCGGCATCCCGCACTTGCTCCTGGGCCACCACGCGCTGGACCAGGCGGAGACGGTGATGATGCGCGCCCTGGGCGGCAGTGGCTCCCGGGGCCTGGCCGGGATGCCGGCGATCACCGAAGGCGCTGGTCCCCGTCTGCTGCGTCCCCTGCTCGCCGAACCGCCGGCCGTTCTGCGCGCGTTCCTTTTCGATCGGGGCGTGGCATGGGTCGAGGACCCATCGAATGCCAGCCCCGCCGCCCGCCGCTCCCGCCTGCGGCTGCGCCAGGGGGATCCGGAGGGCGATGGCCCCGGGACGATCGCCCTGGTCGCCGCCGCCTCCGACGCGGGGCACCGCCGAACCGCCCAGGACCGCCGGATCGCGGATATCCTCGCCGAACGGGTCACCATCCGGCCGGAGGGGTTTGCCCTGCTGACCCCCGGCGTGATCGACCCCGAGGCCCTGTCGGCGATCATCCGCACGATCGGTGGTGCGGCCTATCCCCCCTCCCCCGGTCCGGTCGCCGCCCTGGCCCGGTCGTTGCGGCCGATGACGCTCGTCGGCGTGCGGGTAATGGAAGCAGGACGCCTCGGACCGGGCTGGCTGCTGATCCGGGAGGAACGATCGATCGCCCCCGCCATCCCAGCCGAACGGGGCGCGATCTGGGACGGAAGGTTCCGGGTCATCGACGACGCGCCGGGCGGTTCCATCGGCGCGCTGGCCGCGGACGCTGCCCCCCTGCGCCGGCTTTCCACCCTGCCATCCGCCGTCCTCCGCACATTGCCCGCCCTGCGGTACGGCAATGTGCTGGCGGCGGTGCCCCATCTGCTTTATCGTGCGCCCGCATTCGGTCTGGAACCGCGGGTGGTCTTCCATCCTCCGGTCCCCCTCGCCGGGGCGCCGTTCGCGCCGATCTGAGGTTCCATCGGAACCGCCGG
>CANJSR010000279.1 GCA_947476855.1 Acetobacteraceae bacterium | reverse complement strand
CTGACAACCGCCACTTCCGGATGCGGATGTGAATACGGCAGCATATGCGCCCGGGCACCGACGAAGTTGTACCACTCGGTCTTCTCGGTGACGATCTCGCCCTTGAAGAAGCGCAGGATGACGTCCAGCGCCTCGGCCATGCGGTCGCGCTGGGTCGAGGGATCGATGCCCAGCATCAGCGCGTCAGACGCAAGCAGCCCGGGGCCGGCGCCGAACATGACGCGCCCGCGCGTGTGGTGGTCAAGCTGGATGATCCGGTTCGCCGTCATCAGCGGGTTGTGGTACGGCAGGGAGATCACGCCGGTGCCGAACTTGATCCACTTCGTCCGTTCCGCGGCGACCGCGATGAACAGCTCGGGCGAGGAAATCAGCTCCCACCCGGCCGAATGATGCTCCCCGATCCAGGCCTCGTTGAAGCCGAGACGGTCGAGCCACTGCATCAGTTCGAGGTCCCGCTCCATGCAGGCGGCGGGGTTCTCGTTCATCGGATGGAACGGCGGCAGGAAGGCGCCGTGGCGAAGCGGGATACTGGGCATGGGATTTCCTCCGGCACGCGGGACTGGGTTAAGGGACCATGTTAACAGGGTCTCGGCCCATGCCCAGGGGAACGGATAGGGGAACGGACCGGGGAACGCCCATGGGAACGGGTGCGACAAGCGGATGACCCGGCGGCCCTGAGCGGCCTATAATGATGCCATGAGGGACAGCGTCCCGTTGATACGGAGGACCGGATGGCCATTTCAGCGCTCGATTTTTCCGCGGCCGCGGTCGGCCCCTACCTCCTGGCCTGCGTGCTGCTGCTGCGCCGCCACTTTCGCCGGGACGGCAGCGGTAACCGCAACCAGAGCGGGGACCCCTTCGCTCAGACAGCGCTTTATCTGGCCTATGCGACGCTGGTGCTCCCCATCATCTTCGTGTCGCTGCGGTTCTTCTATGTGTTCATCCCCTACGGAACGCTATGGGTTGGTGGAATCGGCTTGCTTTGGGCCGGCTACACGGTCTGGCTGCAACGGCGCCCGCCGGCGGCCGAAGTGCTCACGCGAGAACTCACGGGGGCGAGAGCTCAGAAAATGAGCGCCAAGTCCGCGAGCAATCAGTTCAAGGCGCAGTCGGCCCGGCGCATCGGGCGCTAGCACCAGCCGGGTCAGCCCGATCCGAAGCGCGGCAAGCGCCTGGCCGGATGCGTCGGCGCAGTCCAGCACATCCATCACCGGCACGTCCGGGTACTCCCGCCGGACCCGCGCTACCAGCGCCTGCCACCACAGGCAGCCCGCGTACACCCCCGCCCCCGGCGCCGACAGCAACGTGACCGGCTGGCCGCGCGCCATCGCCCGACGGGCATCGGCCAGTCCATGCACGACCACGGCGGGATAAAGCTGCATGCTTGACGTTCAAACCGTTGACCGGTTTGAGTGCAATAGGCATCACCCTCGGACGCGCGGAGCAACCGGCATGACCGAACAAGGCGACGATCCGGAACTGGCCGCCCAGCGCCTCGAAGCCGCCCTGGAGCGGATCGCTCGGCTGTCCGCCGCGCCGGTCCCAGGCATTCCGGCGCCCGGGCAAGGCGGGACCACGGCTGCCACGACGGTGGAAATGCCACCGGACGTTGTGACCGGTCTCGACGCGCTGATTGAAAACCTGCGTGCCGCCCTGGGTCGACCCCTGGGCGACAGGCCAGACTGAATGGAGAGGGACGCCGATGGCGCAGGTCACCGTCCGCATCAATGGCTACGCCTACACGATCGGATGCCAGGATGGGGAGGAACAACACCTGCTCACGATGGCGGACGACGTCGACAAGCGAATCGACTCGATCCGAGCCGCTGCGGGACAGAGCGGGGAATCGCGCATGCTGGTCATGGCCGCGCTGCTGCTGGCCGACGACCTGTATGAGACGCAGAAGCGCCTCTCCGAACTCCAGGCCGGCAAGGCGCCCACAGACCCGAAACTGGGCCGCCGGCTAAATAGAATCGCCAAACGGGCGGAAGACATTGCTACTGACCTCGAAGCTCCCTAAGTTGCATTGGCGGGGCTGCCCGGTTCGTCAGGCAAGTCATCCCCTGGGCCAGTAAGCAACTCCCTCGGGAGCTGGCTCTGTCGGGATCTTGGTCTCGGTATCCGGCGCCCACCTGCACACGCAGGCTCTGGGAGGATGCAACGCCAACGGCCATGGCGGCTCCGCACATTCCACTTTCACTCGATGACGCCAAGCGATCCATGCGCCAGCGTGCCCGAGCCGAGCGCGATGGAGCGGGGCTGGATCCGATAGGGTGTGGGTTGGCGCTGGGGGGGCACCTGCTGCGCGCGTGCCCGCCACCCGCCGGATCGGTGGTCGCCGGCTTCTGGCCGCTGGGCGCGGAAATCGACGTCCGGCCGCTGCTGTTCGCGCTGCATCTGCGCGGTCATCCGATCGCCCTGCCGGAGACTCCGCCGCGGGGCCAGCCCCTGATCTTTCGCGCCTGGCAGCCCGGCGACGCGATGGTCCTGGAACGCTTCGGCACGATGCGCCCGACCGGCCCGATCGTGGCGCCCGACATCCTGCTGGTGCCGCTGCTGGCGTTCGACCGGCGGTGCCACCGCCTCGGCTATGGCGGCGGCTACTATGACCGCACGCTGGCGGAACGGCCGGATGCGCGCACGATCGGCTGCGCCTTCGCACGGCAGGCGGTGGACGCCGTGCCCATCGGCCCCTACGACGTCGCCCTGCACGCGATCGCGACCGAGGCTGGCGTGATCTTCGACAAGGAAGACTGAATGCGCATCCTGTTCCTCGGCGACGTTGTCGGCCGCACCGGCCGTGACACGGTGGGGGCCGCCCTGCCCGGCCTGCGAGAGCGGCTGCGGATCGACCTCGCGATCGTGAACGCCGAGAACGCGTCGCACGGCTTCGGCCTGGCCCCCGACATGGCCAAGGCCCTGTTCAAGGCTGGCGCCGACGTGATCACGCTGGGCAACCACGCCTGGGATCGGAAGGAGATCATTCCCTTCATCGCCGATACCCCGCGCCTGATCCGGCCGCTGAATTATCCGCCGAACACGCCGGGCGGCGGCTCGGTCGTCGTGGAACTGGCGGATGGCCGGCGGGCCCTGGTCGCGCAGGCGATGGGGCGGCTGTTCATGGACCCGCTGGACTGCCCATTTCGTGGCACCGCCGACCTGCTCACGAAATACCGCCTCGGTGGCACCATGAGCGCCATCGTGGTCGATTTTCATGCAGAGGCCACCAGCGAGAAAATGGCCTTCGCCCATGTCTTCGATGGCCAGGTCTCGATGGTTGTCGGCACCCATACGCATTGCCCATCAGCGGACGCGCAGATCCTGTCGAACGGCACCGCGTTTCAATCAGATGCGGGGATGTGCGGGGACTATGACAGCGTCATCGGCATGACCAAGGATGGCGCCGCGCTGCGGTTCTGGCGGAAGATGCCCGGTGAGCGCCTGTCACCGGCCGAGGGGGAAGCAACCTTGTGCGGAGTCGTGCTGGAAACCGACGACCAGACCGGCCTGGCCCGAAGGATTTCCCCGCTGCGGATGGGCGGACGCCTGCAACAGGCGATGCCGGACGTCTGAGCGGGGTCGGCGATCAGAGCGGATAGGGCAGCCGGCCCTCCCGGTAGCCGTGCTGCTCGAAATGCTGCTGGGCGGACTGCATCCGCCCTTCGCTGATCGCCTCGGCCACCGCCGGATTTTCCGAGAGGTACCATTCCTCATCGACGGTCATCGGAAAGGGCTGCCGCCCTTCGAAATAGCCATTGTTGACAAAGTGGTCGCGGCCGGATTTGGCGCTCCCTTCACGGACCGCCTCCGCGATATCGGGGTTGCGGATCAGATACCATTCCTCATCCACCTCAACCATCCAAAGCAGGCGTGAAATCAGCTTCTTGATATCGTCGTAGGTCATGTTCGGGGTCGGCTTGCCCCGGATCATTGTCATCTTCAGGTGGTCACGCAGGCTTTCGTAAGGCGGAACGTATTTCACACGCGGTTCCCTTGGGCATCCGGTCGGTCACGACGCGCGGCAGTTTATCCAGCCCCCCGCTCAACATCAAACGACAATCCGAGAGTTTGCCTACATAATCATCGGATTGTCGCACAGCGCGGACGTTTCATTGCGAGCGTAGGTATCCGCAGCAGTCAGGCGGAAGCACGCCCGGCGGAGCGTTACACGACCCCGGATGCAAGTGCCGTTCCAGTTCGGCGGCGGATTTCCCTTGGCACCGCCGGCCCATGCGGGCATGGTGCCGTCGTCCCAGCCACCCGGCGCGGGAGAGAGCGGGTCATCCCCCGCCGCCGAAGGCGCAACCGGCCCCCGGAAACGCTCAGGTAACAGGGACCGCACCGGGGTAAGGGATCTCTGGAAAGCCGGTGGCGTGATCGCGCCCCCGCACCGACGGAGTAAGGCGCCCCTCCCGCCACGGGACGGTCCACGCCGAATCTCTCAGGTACCGCGACAGAGGGGGGTCATCCACCACCGGTATTCCACCGGCGGATGGCCTGTTCGCGGAGTTCGATGTGTCCCATCCCGATTCGGCCGGCGAGTCCCCGCTGGCTATCACGCCCCTCGATGCCTGGCATCGCCGTCTGGGCGCGCGCATGGTCCCCTTCGCGGGCTATGCCATGCCGGTGCAGTACGACCTGACCGGCCCGATCGCGGAACGCTGCCGCGGCGGAGTCCTGGCCGAACATCTGCACTGCCGCTCGGCCACCGCGTTGTTCGATGTCTCCCACATGGGCCAGGCGATCCTGACCGGGCCCAACCCCGCGGAGGCGCTGGAACGCCTGGTGCCCGGCGACATCATGGGCCTGAAGCCCGGCCGCCAGCGCTATACGCTGCTGACCACGCCAACCGGCGGCATCATCGATGACCTGATGGTCGCGAACACCGGCGACGGCGCGCTGTTCCTGGTGGTCAACGCCAGCCGCAAGGACGTCGATTTCGCCCATATCGCCGCCGCCCTGCCCGCCGGCACCAACCTGACGCCCTTGCCCGACCGCGCCCTGATCGCATTGCAGGGGCCGGCCGCCGTCGCGGTTCTCTCCCGCCTCGCCCCCGCCGTTGCCGACCTGTCCTTCATGGGGGTCACCCGGGTCATGCTGCACGGGGCGGACTGCCTGGTTTCCCGCTCCGGCTATACCGGAGAGGACGGGTTCGAAATCTCCGTCCCCGCCATCCTGGCCGAGGCCCTGGCCGACCGTCTGCTGGCGGAACCGGAGGTCGCGCCCGCCGGCCTGGGCGCGCGCGACTCGCTGCGCCTGGAAGCCGGCCTGTGCCTCTATGGCAACGACATCGACGAGACCACGAACCCGATCGAGGCCGGGCTGACCTGGGTCATCGGCAAGCGCCGCAAGATGGGCTGGGACTTCCCGGGCGGTTCGGCCATCCGCGACGCGCTGGACAACGGCCCGACCCGCCGCCGCGTCGGCATCCGCCCCGACGGGCGCGCGCCCGCCCGCGCCGGGACCGAGATCGCCGCCCCCGACGGCACCATCGTCGGCACCATCACCTCGGGCGGCTTCGGCCCCACCCTCAATGCCCCCCTCGCCATGGGCTATGTCCGCCGCGACGTGGCCGAGGACGGCACCAAGATTTCCCTGATGGTGCGCGGCAAACCCCTGCCCGCGACCGTCGTCCCCATGCCCTTCGTTCCCAACCGCTACGCCCGTTGAAAGGACCCGTCCCATGGCCGCCAAGAGCACGGACAAACGCTTCACCAAGGACCACGAGTGGCTGGTCCTCGATGGCGACATCGTCACCGTCGGCATCACCGACCATGCCCAGGAGCAGTTGGGCGACATCGTCTTCATCGAACTGCCCGAACCCGAACGCGAGGTCACGGCCGCCGAGGCGTGCGCCGTCGTTGAGAGCGTCAAGGCCGCATCGGACGTCTATGCCCCCCTGGCCGGCCGGATCGCCGAGATCAACGAGACGATCGTGGAAGACCCCTCGATCGTGAACAACGACGCCGAGGGCGAGGGCTGGTTCTTCAAGATGGAACTGGAAAACATCGCCGATTTCGAGGCGCTGATGGACCAGGACGCCTACGACGAATACCTGGAATCGCTATGAGCCCGGACGTCCTCGCCGAACTGACGGCGCTGGAGGAGGCTGACGGCTTCGTCCGCCGCCACATCGGCGCCTCAACCCCCGAGATCGCCGCGATGCTCGCCGCGATCGGGGCCGCCAGCCTCGATGACGTGGCGGCGAAGACGGTGCCGGGATCGATCCGGTCGAATCAGGCGATGGTCCTGCCGCCCGCGATCGATGAGGCCGGGGTGCTGGCCGAACTACGCGGCCTGGCGGACCAGAACGTCGTGAAGAAGTCGCTGATCGGCCTGGGCTATCACGGCACCATCACCCCGCCGGTGATCCTGCGGAACGTGCTGGAGAACCCGGGCTGGTACACCGCCTATACCCCCTACCAGGCGGAAATCGCCCAGGGGCGGCTGGAAGCGCTGGTCAATTTCCAGACCATGATCTGTGAACTGACGGGGATGGAGATCGCCAACGCCTCCCTGCTCGACGAAGCGACCGCCGCGGCCGAGGCGATGGCGATGGCGCATGCCCTCTCGAAGTCGAAATCCGACGTCATCGCCATCGCCGCCGATGTCCATCCCCAGACCCGCGCGGTGCTGGCGACCCGCGCCTGGCCGCTGGGGATCACGCTGGTCGATTTCGCCCCCGGCGACACGGCCGCCATCGCCGCCGCCGCCCCCTTTGCCGTGCTGCTGCAAT
>CANJSR010000278.1 GCA_947476855.1 Acetobacteraceae bacterium | reverse complement strand
ATCGCGGTGCTGGCCTTCTCGGCCCCGGTGTTCCTGATCGGCTATGGGCTGGTCTACCAGTTCGCCCGCACCTGGCGGCTGCTGCCGGTGCAGGGCTACACGCCCTTCGCCGATGACTTCACCGGCTTCTGGCGTCATCTGGTCCTGCCGGCGATCACGCTGGGCCTGGTCTTCGCGGCCCTGCTCGCGCGGATGACCCGCAGCACGATGCTGGACGTGCTGAACGAGGATTATATCCGCACCGCGCGCGCCAAGGGCCTCGCCCCCATGCCGGTCCTGCTGCGGCACGCGCTGAAGAACGCCTCGGTCCCCATCGTCACCACGATCGGCCTGGGCATCGCGCTGCTGATCGGCGGCGTGGTCGTGACGGAAAGCGTCTTCGCCATCCCCGGCATCGGCCGCCTGACGATCGAGGCGGTGACCCAGCGCGACTATCCCATCATCCAGGGCGTCATCCTGGTCGCGTCCTTCGTCTATGTTCTGATCAACCTGGCGATCGATCTGGCCTATGCCTTCCTTGACCCGAGGATCAGGTATTGATCTGGACCTTCATCCGCCGCCATCCCCGGATCGCCATTGGCGGTTCGCTGATGGCCATCCTGATCGCGCTGTCGTTGCTGGCGCCCCTGATCGCGCCCTATGACCCGCTGAAGCTCAACGTCTCCCAGCGCCTGAAACCGCCGAATGAGACCTATTGGTTCGGCACCGACGCCTATGGCCGCGACGTGCTGTCGCGCACGCTGTGGGGCGGGCAGATTTCCCTGGTGATCGCCGCCGCCGTCGCCGTCCTGAGCACCGTGGTGGGCACCTTCATCGGGCTGCTGGCGGGGTATTTCCGGGCGATGGACGCGATCGTCATGCGGGTGATGGACGGGCTGATGGCGATCCCGGGCATCCTGCTCGCGGTGGCCATGCTGTCGCTGTCCAAGGCCAGCGTGCAGACGGTGGTGATCGCCATCACGATCCCGGAAATTCCTCGGGTCGTTCGGCTGGTGCGCGCCGTGGTGCTTTCGCTGCGCGAACAGACCTTCGTCAGCGGCGCCGTAGCCGCCGGGTCACGGGTGCCGCGCATCCTGTTCCGCCACATCCTGCCGAACGCGATGACGCCGATCATCGTGCAGGCGACCTACATCGCGGCTTCCGCCGTGCTGATCGAGGCCTATCTGGGCTTCCTCGGCGTCGGCACCCCGCCCGAGGTCCCGTCCTGGGGCAACATCATCGCCGAGGGCCGGAACTTCATCATGCTCGCGATCTGGTCAGTGCTGTTCCCCGGCCTGTTCCTGGGCACGATGGTGCTGTCGATCAACATCCTGGGCGACGGCGTGCGCGACATGCTGGACCCGCGGATCGCCAAGCGGATCTGAACCATCCCCCGCGCCTGATCTTTCCGGGTCAGGCGCGGGGGATGTTCAACGCGGCTGCTTATGGTCCGACATCAGGGACCACACGTGGGAGATGACGCCGAACAGGAACGCCGTGCTGATCCCGAACAGCAGCATGCCGTCCGCGGCTTCCAACGCGCCCATGATCAGCCATTCGTCGTCCAGGCGCAGGCCCGAATCGCCGCGCGTCGTCATCGAGTCGATCGAGTACAGCATTGCCGCCTCCAGCGTATCGATCGCGCCCAAAAGCACATAGGCGATCGCCCACAGCGCGGCCTCGATCGCGTGCAGGGTCGCCAGCGCCATCCCCACCGCGCCCATCACCAGCGTCGCCATCCACGGATGGCCCAGCCGCGGCTGTTCGAGCCGATCGCGGTAGTCCCGCAGCCTGCGCAGCACGACCACGAACCACACGAGCCCGATCGAGTGGATCGCGATCGAGACACCGATCAGCCCGATGCCCCATATCCAGCTCACCATCCGCCTCCCGCCTCGTGTTATGCCGGTCGCCGCCGGCCGATCCAGGCCGATAGCGGCGTCGCGCTCATGCCATGCAGCAGCACGCTCAGCATCACCGTCGTGCCGATCACGGTCATCAGCGTCTCATTGCCCGGCAGTTGCTCATGCAGGACGATGATGGCGAACACGACGCTGGCCAGGCCGCGCGGGCCAAACCAGCCGATGAACAGCCGCTCCATCCGGTCGTCCACGATGCCGCGCAGGCAGAGATAGACGGGCGCCATGCGGATGACGGTCAGGCTGAGGATCGCGTACAGCACGATCGCCGCGTTCCAGTTCCGCAGGATCGCCGGCACGACACCCCAGCCGAAGATCACCCAGGTCAGCATGGACAGGACCTGGCCGGCTGTCTCGGCGCCTCGCATCAGGTCCTGCTTCGGCTTGGGATAGGTGCTCAGCAGCAGGCCGCCGACGAAGCAGGCGATGAAGCCGCTGCCGCCCAGGGCCTGCGCCGTGGCGAAGCAGGCGGCCGCCTTCGCAAGCAGCGGGATGTCCATCCAGTGTGGGCTGATCCAGCCGCGCGCGTGGGAGAACACGAGCAGCCGAGCGCCGGCGAAGGTCACGGCCAGGCCGGTCAGGGCGCCGATGCCGATCTCCTCAACCACGACCAGGGTGACGTGGGCGACCGTCCCGTGCTCGACCTGGATGCCGGTGGCATAGCCGAGAAGGATCAGCACGACGGGTACGCAGATGCCGTCGTTCAGCCCGCTCTCGAAGTTCAGGCTTTCCCGCACCGTTCGCGGCACGCGCGGGTTGGCGACCACCGGCGCGCCCAGCGCGGCGTCGGTGGGGGCGAGGATCGCGGCCAGCAGAGCGATCTCCAGCATGGCCAGCTCGGGGAACAGGATCAGCGCGCAGACCCCGCCCAGGACGATGGTCAGCGGCAGGCCGACCAGCAGCAGGCGCCCGGGCACGCGCCAGTTGCGGCGGATTTCCCCCAGGTCGGCGTGCGCGGCATCGGCGAACAGCACCATCGCCAGCGTCAGTTCGGCCAGCCCCTGAAGGTCCCGCACGGTCACCGTCAGGTGCAGGACGTCGAGCATCAGCGGACCCAACACCACGCCCACGCCCATGAAGACGATGGGCGCGCTGGACCAGGACCGTTCGATCGCGCCCGCGACGGCGCTGTAGATCAGCAGGGCGATGGCCAGGAGGGCGACAGTCTCATACACGCGCGCGTCACTTTCCTGGCCCGCCGGCCGAACCCGGCCGGGTTATCGCGGTACCGCCACCGGTCCTGTCGAGACCAGCTTCAGCTTCCACGACTCGGCTGGTCCGTTCCTCAGGTCCAGGCCCGAGGCGATGTAGGCCAGCCGCTTCGTGTCCACGCTCTGCGAGGTGCAGAAGCGGTCCTGCAGAAAATACGGCGGCGTGGCCTGATAGTGCAATGTCGCCACCACCGAGGCGGGGCGGGACGGCAGCCCGGCCAGCGGCACCCGGTAGGTGACGGTGCTGAAGCCGCCGTTGCGGTAGCCGGGATCGTCACCGACGCCGATCGATGTCGTGTCCTCGGCCAGTTCGGCCTGCGCGCCCAGGGCCTTGGCGATCACCAACCGGTCGGCGATCGGCAGAATGCCATGTGGCTGCAACCGGTTGTCCTTGGCGACGCCGCAGATCGACAGGAAGCTGGTGGTCAGCGGCCCGGTCGCGGACTGGTCCCGCCCGCATTGCGCGGGGCCGGTGGCGGGGGGCGCGGTCACCAGTTCCTCGAAGATCTGGGCCTGGTCCTGCCGGCCGATCGTCCGGTAATGCGGCTGGTGCGTCCGCGCGTTGGGGTCGATGCGGGCGGAACAATCCGGCTTCCACCACATCTCTCCCGGGATCGGGGTCCCGCTCTGGTCGATCAGCACGCCGGCCCCGTTTGTCCGGCCGGATGCCCAGACGACCTTGCCCGTGGCGTCCAGGGCCTGGAACTCGATGAAGGCGCGCCGGAAGCCGACGCCCGAGGGGAATTTGTGGCCGGCCTTGTTGGTCACCCGCACTGTCGCGCTCAGGGTGTTGTTGGCGACGGTCATGCCGTCAACCGCGATGTCGGCGGTCTGTGTCTGGGCCTGCTTCACGATCGCGTCGCGCGTCACCCGCGACGGATCCGGCGCCAGATCCACCAGCATCGGATCGGTGCTCGGCAGGCCGAGGACATCGGCGAACTGGCCGGCCATGCGGACCAGGAAGTAGTTCAGGCCGACCAGCAGGTGCTTGGCGAAACCCTCCCGCACCGGCAGGTCGATATCGGCGGGGTTCGCTCCATGCTCGACCGCGGGGAAGCCGCGGCTCTCCTGGATGCTGGCGATCTTGCTGCGATAGGGTTTGCCCTTGTCGTCCACGTTGGGCAGGTGGCAGCCCTGGCAGGACTGCGCCCGGTCGCCGGGGCCGAAGGGCAGGGGGCCATCGGGGCTGGAGCCGGTGCGGTAGGCGCTGAACGCCCACTCGGCATAGGTCGATTGTTCATAGACATAGCCCAGCGTTTCCGCCCCGCGCAGGATCGGCAGATGGACCGTGTGGCAGGTGCCGCAGAGTTCCGAGCTTTGCACCGTCGCGTTGTGCGCCGGCTTCATCGCCAGGACCGAGGCCATGGGCATGGTCTTCGGATCGGGGAAGGGGCCGTTGATCGTGTCGGCCTTCCCGAGCAGGAAGCTGCCGGTCATCGTGCGGGCGAAGCCGGTCGTGTGGGGGTTCAGCGCCTCCTGCCGCTGGGCGACGCAGCGATTGGCGGGGTCGTCCTTGACCGGAGCCTCGTCCTTTGCGCCGAGGGCGATGCGGTGGCAGGCGAGGCAGGACACGCCTTCCCTCGCCAGGGCGCCATAGCGAGCGTAGCCGGCATCGGGGTTGTTGAGCGGGAAGGGCACCGCGTCGACATGCGCGCGGGAGAAGGGGGCGCATTCCGATGACGCGGTTGCTCCTCCGCCAGGGGAACCGGCCGGGGGAGGCGTGTCGATGCCGAACTGGCGCTGGCCCATCATGCCGTGGCAGCCGAGGCAGGCATCCTGGATGAAGCTCGATTGCTGCGGATGGAAGGCCTCCACCTCACTGGCCAACTGGGCGAAGAAGATCGGATCGCGCCCGGCCAGCCCCATCGGGCTGAACCGCCAGCCGCCGAAGGGGGAGACGTTCGCCAGCGTGCCGTCGGGGAGCGGCTCGGTCATGTCATAGCTCAGGCCGGTGGAGCCGGCGCTGTGGCAGCCCGCGCACTGGTCGGACGTCAGGAAGATGCCATGCGGGTTGGGGCCGTTGGCGGGTGCCCAGACGGTGTCGTAGGTGGCCGAGGGCATGCGGGAGACGGTCTTGTCCGTCGGGATCGACAAATTGGGCAGGCCCAGCGCGGTCAGGAACGCCTTGCGGTCGACCGGCGGGGCGGCGGCAGGCTGCGGGCCGCGGCCCGATGTCAGCTCGGTATGGTGGTCGTCGCGCGGGGGCGGGGTGCCCGCCGGGACTCTGGGCGCGGTCTGGTTGGAGGAGCGGAGGAAGAAGTCCTGCACCAGGAAATTCAGCGGCCGCCCGGGTTCCTTGTCGATGTTTGACAGGGCCGAGAAGGTGAAGTTGTCGCTGGCCGAGGCGTGGCAGTTCACGCAGTACTGCCCGAAGCCCATATAGGTCTCGTTGTTGCCCGGGCGGGGCGGCCAGTCTGTGCTGGTATCGTCCCAGCCGAACCAGCCCCAGAACCAGCCATCCTGGGAGGCGCCGCGGTCGCGCACCATCAGGGCGGCGCCGCTGGAGGGGATCAGGCGCAGCGGGTCGATGCCGTCGCAGGCGGTGGGGGCGCCCTTGTACATCTCCTTGATCATGATCGCGCCGTCCGGGACCTCCGGCGCGCCGGCGGCGGTTTCCGATCCGCTCCGGTTGGCCTTGAGCCAGGCATGCATCTCGGGCGAGTACCAGATCATCACCGGGGAATGGGTGGCGAAGTTGGTGCCGGTCCAGCCGCCATTGGCCATGGTGGCGATGAAGGGGCCGGCGGGGCGGATGTACTTGTCCCGCACCCAGCCCGAGGCGGGGTCCCGGTGGCACCAGGCCCGCAGCCATTGGCCGAGCGCGGCCTCGTATTCATTGAGCGGCAGGGCGCCGGGCTTGCGGACCACGGGGGCCAGGCTGGCGCAGAGCGCCGGATCGGTGACGGAAAGCGGCCTGGGCTGTTCGGCCGGACAGAGTTCCGAGGCGACGGCGCGCGCCCCGCACAGCAGCATCACGCCGACCAGCAGCCGACCTAGGGTCTTGCCCATGGCGGATTCCCCCGATTTTTTCGGCCCGACGGTAGGCGGACCGGTCCCCCGCGGCAAATCTCCCAACCTTGGGCGTGCGCGTCTGTCATTGCGGCGCTAGATCAGTGTCAATTCGGCATCGACCCATGGCGGAGCGGCCGGTTCGGCGCGGAACCGACGCGCATGAGGGGACCACCCTTGCCCTGGCGCTCCGGTCACGCCATCTAGCCGCCCATGCAGAACAACCCATACGCCGCCGCCGACCCGATCGGGTGGCACGGCACCACCATCCTGTGCGTCAGGCGGGATGGGCATGTGGCGATGGCCGGAGACGGCCAGGTCAGCCTTGGCCCCACCATCGTGAAGGGCAACGCGCGCAAGGTCCGCCGCATAGGCGACCCACGGAAGGGCGGCGTCATCGCCGGCTTCGCGGGCGCCACCGCCGATGCCTTCACCCTTCTGGAACGCCTGGAAGCCAAGCTGGAGCGGTTTCCGGGGCAGCTTGAACGCGCCTGCGTGGAACTGGCGAAGGACTGGCGGACCGACCGCTACCTCCGCCGGCTGGAGGCGATGATGGCCGTCGCCGACAAGGACCGCAGCTTCACCCTGACCGGCAACGGCGACGTGCTGGAACCGGAGGACGGCGTGAT